>CAYSWE010000103.1:0-11791 GCA_964434515.1 uncultured Phycisphaerales bacterium
GAAGCTTGCGGAGTTCGTCGATGCGTCGATCCAGAGCGGCCTCGCCGCCGGTGGAGCCCGGGACATCACGGCGCAGTTGCGCGACGGGCCGCGGCTTGTGACTCACGATGGCGCTCGCTACGTGCTGCCGACACTCGTGCGCTGCGACGATGTCGAGCACACGCTGGCGCGCACCGAGTTTCTCTGCGCGTTCGCGAGTGTCGTCGAGGTGCCGCACGAGCGGTTGCTCGATGCGATCGGACCGAGCCTCGTGGTCACGGCCATCACACGGGACTCGGAGCTCATCGAGGGCCTGGTCGATTCGCCCGACGTCGATCGGCTCAACCTCGGTCCGGTGCCGACCTCGCGTGTCGAATGGGATCAGCCACACGAAGGCAACCTGTTCGAGTTCTTGTTCCGACGCCGCGCTCTGCAACGAGCTCCGGGGTGGTAGCGTTCCTCGACTTCGCGTTGCGCACGCGCATCGTCGCCGGTCCGGGCAGCGTGGCGCGGGTCGGAGCGCTGGCGAACGAGCTTGGTGTGGTGCGCGCGTTTCTCGTCAGCGATCCCGGTGTCGCTGCTGCCGGCCATGCAGACCGAGTGCGATCCTTGCTGGTTGAGCGTGGCATCGAGGTCCGCTCGTTCGAGGCGGTGTGCGACAACCCGACGACTGCCGACGTCGCTGCCTGTCTGCGAGCCGTGGGAGACTTCCAACTCGATCTGTTCGTTGCGGTGGGCGGTGGCAGCGCCATGGACGTTGCCAAGGCGTGCAACCTGCTGCGCGCCGGCGGCGGCGCGGTCGAGGACTACTGGGGCAGCGGCAAGGCGCGCGGCGCGCTCGCGCCCATGATCGCCATCCCGACGACCGCGGGGACCGGCAGCGAGGTGCAGTCCTTCGCGCTGATCGCCAAGCAGGCGACCCATCAAAAGATGGCCTGCGGGGATCCTGGACTGGCCCCCAAGATCGCGATCCTGGACGCCGAGCTGACCGTGACCCTGCCCGAGTTCGTGACCATCTGCACCGGCCTCGACACGATCGGCCACGCGGTCGAAACCGCGGTGACAAGCGGTCGCAACGCGATGTCCCTGCTCTACTCGACGGCCGCCTTAGAGCGCGCCGCGCACGCGCTGCCCCGCGTCTTGGATGCGCCGGGTGATCTGGCGCAGCGCGGCGCCATGCTCGAGGCTGCCTGCTTCGCCGGCATCGCCATCGAGAACAGCATGCTCGGCGCCGCGCACGCACTCGCCAACCCGCTGACCGCGCACGATGACATTCCGCACGGACTCGCGGTCGGCCTCATGCTCCCGCACGTCGTTCGCTTCAACGCCGTCGACGCCGACGTCGAGGCGCTCTACGACGAGCTTGCCCGCAGCGCGGGTATCGCCGGGTCCCTGGCCGATGCGCTCGACCGCCTGTTAGATCGCTGCGGCCTCAAGCGCTCGCTGCGTGCCCATGGCGTTGATCCGGCGGAACTCCCGGACCTCGCGCGCGAAGCTGCTGCGCAGTGGACGGCCCAGTTCAATCCGCGGCGCGTGGACGAGGGTCTGCTGTGTACCTTGTACCGGCGGGCGCTTGGCGCTCGTCGCCCACCCTCCCGGGAGTAGCGCCGCTCGGGTCCGTTGTCCTACTTCATGTCCTTCATGCGTTGGCCCATCTTCTTCATGAACGTTGCGACATCGGGACCGATCTCTTTGATGGTTGCGAGTTTCATGGTCGCTCCCATCATGCGCTTTTGAATGTCACCCATTTGCTTGCCCAGCGATTCTTGGAGCTTCTTGGACATGGCGGCATCCGGCTTGGGCAGGGCCTTGACCTTGGTTGCAATGCCACCGAGCGTGTCGAGGACCTTCTCCAGCGCCGGCTTCGCTGCGTCCCAGCTCGCCTTGTCTTTGACGCCTTCGAGGGTCGTCGCCAACTTGTCCATGGTCGCAAGGGATTGTTTGGCGAGGGCTTCATGAGTGTTCCCGCCGCCACATGCGAGCAGGCAGAAGGGGAGCAGGGTGAGGGTTGCTTGCGCGAGGCTCTTCATCGCATCGTCCTAGTCGGGTTCTTGGAGGTAGAACGCGAGACGCTACACGTCGGCCACGCAAACGCGAGCACGATGCCTGAAGCTTCGCAGCGAGTTAGTCGCCGGCCATGAGCAGCAGTGCGTTGGACAGGCTCGCAAAGCCGAGCAGTCTGCCGCCGCGGTCGAATACGATGGTCTCGGCGACAAGTGTTGCTCCGCGGAAGAGGGCCGCGCCAGGGATGGGCAGTGGGAGACGGGCCGTCCCGGCGCCCGAGACCGCGAATGGCAGGAATACGATGGGAGCGGCGTTGGGGCTCACGCAGCGCGGCCCGTAGACGACTCGGCCGAGCTTGGAGCCGAGCGACAGCACCGCCGGCGCGCCGATGGCCGCACCACTGAGGCCGAGGGCGAAGCGACCATTGCCAAGGGTCGGTAGGCCGATCGGGGCGAGCGTCGGCGTCCTGTTGCCGCTGCCGGCGCAACCCAGGCCGATCGGCTTTGCGAGCGAATCGCGCAGGTCGATCAGCCGAATGCCGAACAGTTCGTTGCCGTGTGTCACGTCACTGGCTGCGAACACGACCGTCGTGCCGGCGAGCGCGAAGCCGGTCGGTCGACTCGAGATGTGAGTCTTGGCGACGTCGGCGGCGAGGAAGGTTCCTGCCGTCGTGCCGTCGGTACGCCACACCTCGCTACCGTGCGTGCCGTCGTCCGCGGCAAACAGGGCGATGCGCCCCGAGCCGACGATCGTAAACTTGCTCGGACGCGGCCGGGACGCGAGCGAACTCGCGGTGCCCGGGCGAACATCGCGCAGCAGCACCGTGCCGGCCGAAGTCCCGTCGCTGATCCATGGCTCGCGACCGAAGGCCGGCGACTCGGCGTGGAACAGGAGTCGATTGCCCAGTGGCGTGAGCGATCGTGGGGCCGAGGATCGACTTGGGTGGATGTTCTTCACGAGTCGCGTTCCGGCCCCGGTTGCGTCACTGACCCAGAGCTCTGCATCCAAGCCGGCGACGAAGAACAGCTTGCCCCGGACATCCGTCAACTCGCGGGGGAACGAACTCGACGGACCCGGTACGATGTCCTTGACGAGTCTCGTTCCGGTCGCGGTGCCGTCGGTGGACCAGAGCTCCGATCCTGTCGCGTTGGTGCTGTTGACAAAGAACAACCGGGGTCCGGAAACCATCAGGTGGAAGGGGTTGTGCCCCGCGGTCGGAAAACGTCGCGTTCCCGCGCTCGTCCCGTCGCTGCTCCACAGAGAGATGACGCGGCTGTCCTCGGCGACGAACCAGAGCTTGCCGCGAAACGTCGTGAGTTCGCGCGGACCGGCGCCGACGAAGGGGCGCACCGTAAACGAGCGCAGCACCTTGGTCCCAGTTGCCGTTCCGTCGCTGACCCAGAGCGCGGTTCCCAGCGCGAAGAACAGTCGGTTGCCGACGCGAACCAGAGGCGTGCCCACGAGACTTGGGGCGCCCACCTTCGAGACTCGGCTCGTGCCCCCCTGCGTGCCGTCGGTACGCCACAGTTCGCGGGTTAGCGGGTTGGTGAGGAAGTAGGCAAAACGTCCGAGCCGCACGAACGAAGACAAGGCGGCGCCGGCAGAGCCAGGGAACTTGAAGAGCTGTCGTGTGCCGGCCGTCGTGCCGTCCGTCGTCCAAAGCTGACGGCTGACCTTGCCATCGTTGGCCGTGAACAGCAGCCTGCCGTCGATCTCGCCCAGGGCACGGGGAAACGAGCTTGCCACGGCAAACACGATGTCCTTGAGGAGCTGCGTGCCGGCCGCGGTGCCGTCGCTGCGCCAGACCTCCTCGCCGACGTTGCCGTCGTTTGCTGCGAATACGATCGTCGTGCCGAGGATGCCGAACACGTAGTTGTTGCGTTGGCTGATCGCATCGGCGCTGCCGGCACGGATGTCCTTGACGATGTGTGTGCCGCCGGGCGTGCCGTCGGTGCGCCACAGCTCGCGCCCGAGCGAGCCACCCGCGCGAAATACCGCGAACGGAACCACGGCTGGCACGACCGCGAACTTTGCCGGCTTGCGCGCGCCGCGCGAAAGCCGCATCGTTCCGGACGCCGTGCCGTCGCTGAACCAAGGCTCGGAGCCGGAGGTCGTGTCCGCGTCGAACAGCACGCCGCCGCGGAAGGCGACCAGCTCACGCGGTCGCGAGGCGCTGGGACCCGAGGCGATGTCCTTCACGAGGCGCGTGCCCGCGGTCGTGCCGTCGGTGCGCCACAGCTCGTTCCCGCTGCGACCGTCGTCGGCTGCGAAGTAGACCCATCGCCCCGACACCGTGAGTCCGGACGGCACGGAGTGCCCGGCGCCGGCACGGATGTCCTTGACGAGTTTGGTCCCGGCCGCTGTCCCGTCGGTGCGCCAAAGCTCGAGTCCTAGCGGGCTGTTCGCCGCGAACACTGCCACCTTGCCGAGCACGACCATGCTCCGCGGGTACGAA
Source organism: uncultured Phycisphaerales bacterium (assembly GCA_964434515.1). Lineage (GTDB taxonomy): Bacteria > Planctomycetota > UBA1135 > UBA1135 > CAYSWE01. The sequence goes on from CAYSWE010000103.1 coordinate 4,439, forward strand.
CTCCGTGGGCCCGGAAGCAGGTCACCGAGTTGCAAGGTCCCGATCGGAGTTCCATCGCTGATCCAAAGTTCTTGGCCCGAGCCCTTGGCGTTGGCGCTGAACAGGACCCTGCTACCGAACGGCTCGAGGAAGAACGGTCGCGATGACGACACTCCTGGCTGGAGATCCGCAACGAGCACGGTGCCTGCTCGGGTGCCGTCACTGCGCCACAGCTCGATGCCCGTCGACGGCGTGCTGGCCGCAAAGAACACCGTCGTGCCGACGACCGCGAACTGGCTAGGACTCGAGCTCCCGGACCCGGGCACGATGTCCTTGACCAGGAATGTCCCGGCCGTAGTCCCATCGGTGCGCCAGAGTTCGCTGCCCAAGCTCAGGCTCTGCGCGCGGAAGTAGAGCACCTTGCCGACCGCCGCCGCGTAGGTGAGCTGGACCTGAAACAACTCGCTCCGCGCCATCCCGAAGACCGGGACCGTGCCCCGAGTTGTACCGTCCGTCCTCCAGATCCGCGTTCCGTGCTGCGGTTCGGCAGTCGTGAACAGCATGGTTGCGCCGACCCTGACGAAGTCGTTTGGAAACGAACCCAGACCGTTCCGCACGGGCTGCTTGTTGATGTCGGCGATCAGACGTGCTTGCGTGCGCACGACGCCGACGGCCAGGAAAGCAAGGCTCGCGGCGCAGAGGCCGCGGCGAAGGAGGACGTTCATGTCACAGATCTGCGGTGCTGTGCAAGTCCGATGCACGAACTCAGATTTTTTTCACGAGCTACTGGCCGAGTCGCATCTCCACGCCATTGGTGAGTTCCGCGACGCCGAAGAGCGGGCCGCCCGAGGTGTGGACCACGAGCTGCGCGGTCAGGCGTGTGCCGGTCAGGGCAACGTCATTGGGGATGGGGAGCTGGCCATTCCACGCGCCGCGCGTGTCGGTGGAACCCGCCGACACGAAAATCGCGCCGACCAGGCTCGGTCGCAAAATACACCGCTTACCGAGATTCAGTGCGCCGGCCTGGCCAGGCGAAAGGAGCAGACTCACTGGTGCGCTCGCCGCTGCGTTGCGCAGCGCATAGACCTGATTGTTGCCGAGAACGGGCGAGGCGGCAGCCAGCGACGGCTTGGCGCTCTTGCCGCAGGCTGGGCCGACCGGGCGCGCACCCGCTACGTCGATCGTGTCAGCCAGGTAGATGCCGCGTCCATGCGTGACGATCATGAGCGTGTTCTTGTCCTTCCAAACGAGCTCTTCGACCCCAGAGGTCTTGGTCGCTTGGCCACCCGACTGCCAGGTCTGGCCGTCATCGGTCGTCCAATAGAGCCCCACGTCGGTGCCAGCGAAGATCACGCCAGGGATGTTGCGGTGCAGCGCCAGCGAGGTGACCGGCGTGCTCGGCAGTCGGGTCGTCCCGGTGCCGGTGATCTGCACCCACGTCGCGCCCCCGTCCTCGGTGCGCCAAACGTTGTTGCGGTGATAGCCCATGAATGCCACGTAGACGCGGTTTTCGTTGCGTTCGTCGATGGCGATGCGGCCGACCCACCGCTTGGGCAGCGCCGCGATGTCGATCCGCTTCCAGCTTGGCGTCGCCGCGGTTGCGTTGCTCGACTTGTAGATCCTTCCGTTGTTGTGGCCGACCCAAACGACGTTCGAATTGGACTTGGCGATCGCGATCGTGCTGATGTTGCAGGGCGGGTCCTTAGCGAAGTGCGCGTTGTCGTGGCCGCCCGAGCTGGGGCACACGAGGGCTGGCTTGATCTGTTGCCAGGTCGGACGCGACGCCGTGCGCACGTTGCTCGAGCGCCAGAGGCTCGCGCCGCCGAAGTAGAGTCGGTTCGTGTCATTCTTGTCGAGCGCGATCGGCGGAATGAAGTTGGACCCTCGATCGCGGATGTTCCGCGCCGTGCCGATCGACCGGAAGCTGGAGCCGCCGTTCGTGCTGCGATAGATCCGGACCCAGTAGATCTGGGCGTAGCAGACGTTGGGGTGGGTCGGGTCCCACGCGCACAGCGCGCCGTCACCGCCCAGCACCTTGCGCCAACCCTCGGGGTTGCCCGTGTAAAACAAAGATCCCTGGTCTTGCAGGCCACCGACAATGTTGCCGTTCGGTGCGATGGCCGCACCATAGAACTGGTTGATACCGAGCTTGTTGTTGAGCTCGGTCCAGCGCGGCCCCGTCGACCTGGCGTTCGTCGTCCGGTGGATTCCGCCATCATCGCCGTTGAAGACGATCTGGTTGGTTGTGCCGTTGTATTGCGGGTGCTCGACGATGGCATGCATATCGAAGTAGATGCCCGAGCCTGCTCGGCCAAAGCTCGTGCCGCCGTTCGTGCTGTGATACAGCGCGACGCCACCGAAGATGATGTGGTTGGGATCGACCGGGTCGACCCAGAGCGTGTTGTTGTAACGCGACCAGGTCCGAATCGCGCTCGACGAGCGCCGCGAGTAGGTCTTGCCGCCGTCGGTCGATCGGTAGACGAAGATGCGTTGTGCCGAGCTCGTCGCCGTCACGTAGACCGTCGATGGCGCGCTGCGTGCGTAGGCGATCTCGACGCGCCAGTTCGAGCCGATGCCGCCGGCGCGCTTCCATGTGACACCGCCGTCGGTCGAGTACAACGGATAGCCATCGCGCGAACCGGCCACCGCCTGCTTGGAATCCGTCGGGTGGAAGTCGATGTCCAGGGCATTCGCCGACGAGGTCTTCGTCCAGGAGGCGCCCGCGTTCGTGCTGCGGAAGATTCCCGTCGTCGTGCCGGCCAGCAGGACGTTGCTGTTGTTCGGGTCGATGGCGATCCGGTTGACGGCGAGCCAATCGGCCCCCTTGGTGCTCGCCAGCCGCTTCCACGTCGTGCCGCCGTTGGTGGTCACGAGGATGCCGGCGCCGATCGGCACGGCGAGGTTGGAGGACCCTTGCAACGTGTCAAAGAAGCCGCCCTCGCCGGTGCCGGCGAAGATCCGATTCGGATTCTTGGGATCCATGACCATGCAGCTCACAGCCATGAACGGCGCGAAGCCATCGAGCGGGAACCAGGACGCGCCGGAGTTGGTCGTCTTCCATACACCGCCACCGGCAGAGCCGACCCACATGACGTTGGGCGTGCGCGGATGGATCAGGATTGCGCGGATGCGGCCGCCGATGTTGCCTGGGCCGAGCCACTTCCAGTTCTTGAGCGGATTCGTCGCGCCGAGCGGTCGCGCGGCGAGCATGGCTCGCTGCTCGGCGATCATGCGTCCCACCGCGTCAGGCGGGATCGTGCCGTCGGCATCGAGACGCCGTGTGTAGTAGCGAGTCTCCCCCTTGGGCCGGTTGGCTTCCGAACGCTCTTGCGTGCTGGTTGCGACGTCGTGGGAAACAGGGGCGAACTCGGGAGGTGTCTCGCGGCCGCAGCCTGCGAGCAACAACGCCGCCGACGATAGAATCCAGGAGGTCTTCATCCAGTTCACGGTGCTTTCTCGGCAGAGGGGAAAACGTCCGATTCTACCGGCGCTGGACGCGAGTTGGCGAGCCGACTCACGGAGATCGGCCGCGGGTTGTGTCGGGGATGTTTCCGGTTTTGCGTAGGTGACACCTGCAGGCGATCTTCGCAGACTGGGCGGCCATGCACCGTTCGATCCGATACGCTCTCACCTCCGCTTTCGGGACTGCCGCTTTCGTTCTTGTCGCCTCATGCTCGGGGCCGAGCGGGGGCGATCGCACGCCGCCGGAGGCGTTGCAATCGGTCGGGCGCAAGGCCGATGGACGCACGGTCACGCCGGTCAACCAGACTCTGACGCCGTACGGGATCTCGGTCGATCTAGCGGGGCTCCGGCCGCAGGCGCTCGCGCTGTCGGGTGACGGGTCGCGCCTTTATGTGTCGGGCAAGACCGCCGCACTGCTCGTGCTCGACGCCGAGACCGGAGCGATCGTCCAGCGCGTGGCGCTTCCCGCGCAATCGCAAACCCGGCCGTCGACGGCGCCGGTGTCCGATCAAATCCTTGCGCCGGATCGCAAGGGGCAGCTCTCCTACACCGGGCTCGTTGTCTCGCGCGACGGGCGGTCGATCTACATGAGCAACGTCAACGGATCGATCAAGGTATTCCGCGTTGGCCGCGACGGGCGCGTCGAGCCTTCGCACACCATTCCGCTGCCGGCTGCGCGTGCGCCGCATCGCTCTGCAGAGATTCCGAGCGGGATCGCGTTGCATCCGGATGGGCGCCGCCTGCTGGTTTGCGGCAACCTCTCGAATCGCCTCCTGGAGATCGACCTCGAGTCTGGCAAGGTGCTGCGAACGCACGACGTCGGCGTCGCGCCGTTCGATGTCGTCTTGTGCGGCGAGCGCGCGTTCGTGAGCAACTGGGGCGGCAGGCGTCCGGGGCCGCATGACCTCACCGGTCCGGCAGGGCGTGGCACGCGTGTGCGCGTCGACCCGGTGCGGCACATTGCGAGCGAGGGGGCGGTTACGATCGTCGACCTCGTCACGGGCGCGCTCCAGACCGTGCGGACCGGACTCCACACGACGGCGATTGCGGTTGCACCCGATGGGCGCCATGTCGTGGCTGCCAACGCGGGCAGCGATTCGCTCTCGGTGCTCGACGTGGCGAGCGGGCGCGTGGTGGACACGATCTGCTGTAAGCCGAAGCCGTCGGATCTGCTCGGGGCCACGCCGAACGCGCTCGCGTTCGGTCCGTCCGGTAAACGGATCTACGTTGCCAACGGCACACAGAATGCGATCGCCGTGATCCACTTCGAACCCGGCGAGCGCGGCGAGTCGCGGCTGCTCGGGCTGATCCCCGTCGGTTGGTTCCCCGGGGCCGTGGTCTACGACCGCCGACGGGATCGCCTGGCGGTTGCCAACATCAAGGGGCTCGGTCTTGGCAGGCCGCGTAAGAACGGACGCGGCAATGAGTTCAACACGCACCAATACCATGGTTCGGTGAGTCTCGTGCCGCTGCCCGGGTCCGGCGAACTCGTGCGGCTCTCGGCAGAGGTCGATGCCAACCTGCGTCGGCCGGCCATCCAAGCCGCGCTCGCCCCGCCGCGACCCGGCCGACGGCCGGTGGCGATTCCGCAGCGGATCGGCGAGCCGAGCTTGATCGAACACGTCGTGTACGTCATCAAGGAGAACCGGACCTATGACCAGGTCCTGGGCGATCTGCACGGCGGCAACGGCGACGCGAGTCTGTGCATCTTCGGCGAGAACGTAACGCCCAACCAGCACGCGTTGGCGCGCGAGTTCGTGTTACTCGACAACACGTATTGCGCCGGAATCCTCAGCGCGGATGGGCATAACTGGTCGACCTCGGCGTTTGCCAATGACTACCTCGAGCGCAGCTTCGCCGGCTGGCCACGCAGCTATCCAGACGGCATGGGCGATGCCGAGAAGGATGCGCTCGCCTACTCGTCCGCGGGCTTCTTGTGGGACCACGCCGTGGCAGCGGGCATCACGCTGCGGAACTACGGCGAGTTCTGTCAGCCGCGCGTGCATTGGCGTGATCGCCAACGTTCCGGTCGGCCGGGTTTCATGGCGTGCTATCGAACCTGGCAAGGACAGAGCGATGCGGTCGTGTTTGGCTGCGAGCCGGTCGTGCCGTCGCTGAAGCCTTACTCGCCGACCAACTATGTCGGCTGGAACATGTCGGTGCCGGATCAGTATCGTGCGGACGTCGTCCTCGGCGATCTGGCGCGCTTCGAGAAGCAGGGCCGTTTCCCGCAGCTCACTTTGATCTGCTTGCCCAATGACCACACCAGTGGCACCAAGCCGGGGGCGCCTGTGCCGGAAGCCTGTGTCGCGGATGGCGACCTCGCGTTGGGGCGGATCCTCGAGGGGCTCAGCCGGTCGCGCTTCTGGGCGAAGATGGCGGTGTTCGTGATCGAGGACGATCCGCAGGCCGGTTGGGATCACGTCAGCGGCTATCGCACGACGGCCTTCGTTGCCAGTCCGTACGCTCGTCGCGGCGTGAGCGTGAGTCGCCGATACAACACCACGAGCCTGCTGCGCACGATCGAGCAGATCCTCGGGATTCCGCCGATGAATCAGTTCGATGCCAGCGCTTCGCCCATGTTCGAGTGCTTCACCGATGTGCCGGATCTGACTCCCTTCAAGGCCCGGCCAAACCAGGTCCCGCTCGATCGGTTGAATCCCGAGGCCGCCGCACTCGCCGATCCGATTCTGCGTGCCGATGCGCTCGCTTCGGCGCGACTGGATCTTGGGGAAGCCGACCGGGCACCCGAGGACTTGTTCAATCGAATCCTCTGGCGCGCGGTGCGCGGCAGCGCGGTGCCTTACCCGGAGTGGGCGAGCGCGTCGGGTGTCGAGGACGACTGAGCGCGGCCGGGTCGTCGAGGGTTGGGTGTGTTTACGCGGCCCCGTGGCACATTTGTGACGCCGGCCCTTCCGTGGCGAGGCTGGTGCGCGAGAATGCCGGCATGACCCTGTGCCGAACCATGACGACCCTGATGATTGCTCTCGGCCTTGCCGTGTCGAGTTCGGCTCAAGGCGGTGACGGCGGTCCCGACGTCGCGGCCGCCGTCGACCAGCCTGCAACCGCATGGGCGGCCAAGGACTGGCCGATGCATCGGCGCAACTCGGCGCTGGTCGGCGTTGCCGAGGGTTCGTTGCCGGAGGCGCTTCAGCTGGCGTGGATGTTTCCGACCAAGGGGGCGGTTCTGTCCTCCCCGGCGATCGTCGGTGATGCCGTTTACTTCGGCTCGAGTGATGGCTACGTGTATGCGCTCGAACTCGCGACCGGCAAGCGGCTCTGGAGATTCAAGACCGACGACATGATCGAGGCGCCGCCGCTCGTCTATGGTGGCCGCGTCTACATCGGTTCGCCGGACTTCTTTTTCTATGCGATCGACGCGCGGACCGGAAAGCTGGCGTGGAAGTACGAGACCGGCGACAAGATTCTTGGTGGCGCCAATCTCGCGCGGATGACGGATGGGTCGACGCGCATTTTGGTCGGGAGCTACGACAACTCGCTCTATTGTTTCGACGCGGTCAGTGGCAAGAAACTGTGGGCCTACGAGACCGACAACTATGTCAACGGGACACCGGCGGTCGCTGGTGGTATGGCCGTGTTCGGCGGCTGTGACGCGGTCTTGCACATGGTTTCCATCCGGACCGGCAAGGTCGTCCGTCGGGTCGAGATCGGTGACGGCTGTCATGTAGCCGGGTCGGTCGCGCTGGCTGGCGGGCGTGCCTACTTCGGGCACTACGGGAACGAGTTCGTTTGCTTCCAGCTCGACACGGGCAAGCGCGTTTGGACGTTCCCGAGCGAGGACTACGCGTTCTTTTCCTCGCCGGCGATCACCAAGGACCGCGTCGTGTTCGGTGGGCGCGACAAGATGCTGCATTGTGTGCGGCGGGACGATGGAAAGGAGCTCTGGTCGTT
>CAYSWE010000104.1:0-11617 GCA_964434515.1 uncultured Phycisphaerales bacterium
GATTTGCCCCAAAACTCGCGCCACCATGCCTCGTGCTCGCGACGTAAGGCGCCCCACCCGACCGCCAGCGCTTGCAAGGTGCGGTCGTGTGCGAGCGCCAGTGGGTCGGGCCCGTCACGGTTGGTCGTGAACGCGATCGCCAGCACCGTGCCGTCCGCGACGCGGCGCGATTCGACGACCACGGCGTAGTCGAAGCCGAGCGCCGCGTGTTGGAGCAGGGAGACGGTCGTGCCCTTGTGTTCGATCTTCGCCAACTCATAGCCGAGCTTCTTCACGGCGTGGTTGGCTACGAGCTGGAGCTTCGGCGCGGCGCCCGGGACGAACACCATGCCGATCGGTTTCGTGGCCGAGAAAAAGCACTCGACGCGGCGTTTTCCAACGTCGGCCCAGGCCAGCGCGCGGCGCAGGTCGAGGCCAAACGCCGTGACTTCGTCGCCGCCGCCGAGTGTGCACAAGAGGCGCGCACCGGGCAGCTTGGTCGGGTAGGGCACGCCCTGATACGGCGTGTCGAAGCTGCGGTTGAGGTCCCCGGTCTTGCCGGCCTTGGCCAGTCGCTGCATAAGCGCATAGTTCCAGCCACTCGCGGCATAGGCCTTGGGGACGCGCAGGTCCCACAGATCGCCGCGATCGAGCGAGAGCCGCAGCTCCTTGCCTTCGCCCCAGAGCAGACCACCGCTCTGGCCGTTGCCGACCGGGATGGCCTCGTCCCAGGTTCGAATCGGGGCCGCAAGCCGCAGCGCGTGGACGTCGGTCGGGGTGTCGGCGTTCGGGTGGGCAGCGCCTGCCAGCTGCACGAGCGCCACGCAGATCGGAAGGAGGAACATGCCGGCAGCTTCCGCCGCGAGCCGCTCGACTACAAGGGGGCCGTCAGATGCAGGCATCCTTGTCGAGTGCGCAGGTCGCGTCGTCGGGCCGCTCGATCTGGACGGTCGAGTGCTCGATGTCGAAGCGGTCATGCAGGGCCTTCTGGATCCGCGCGAGGTATTGGCTGTCCTGGGAGTCTTCGGCGAGGACCAGGTGCACGGAGAGGGCGACCTCGGTCGTGCTGAGAGGCCAGACGTGCAGGTCGTGTAGTTGCCGGACACCGCCGAGACTTGTCAGATAGTCGTGAATCGCTTGGATGTCGACCGAGCTCGGCACCGAGTCCATCGCCAGATTCATCGACTCACGCAACAACGGCCAGGTCCCCACGAGGATCACGGCGACGATGAGCAGGCTGATGGCAGGGTCGATCCACAGCCATCCAAAGGTCATCGTGACGATGCCGGCTACGACCACGCCGAGCGAGACGCCGGCGTCGGCGGCCATGTGCAAGAATGCGCCGCGGATGTTGAGGTCGTGCTTCTGTCCCGACCAAAACAGCAGAGCGGTGATGGTGTTGATCACGACGCCAATCGAGGCGACCCAGATTACGATTCGACCTTCGACCGGCGCGGGCGTGACGAAGCGACCGAACGCTTCCCATGCGATCGCGCCCAGTGCCAGGACGAGCAGGATCGCGCTGGCCAGCGAGGCCATGATCGTCGCTTTGCGGAAGCCGAACGTCCGGCGCTCGGTCGCGGCGCGCGCACCGAGCCACGCCGCGCCCCAGGCGAGCGCCAGCCCGAGCACGTCGCTGAGGTTGTGGCCGGCATCGGCGACGAGCGCCAGCGAGCGCGCCAGCACGCCATAGCCAGCTTCGATCGCGACGAACACGACGTTGAGCCCGATGCCAATCGCAAACGCGCGACCGTAGCTCGTCGTACCATGGTCGTGCGCCATGCTCAGGCCCCGCCGCCCGCGGGCGGCACCAAGAGTTCGTCCAGATCCCGCAGGATGCGGTCCCACGCGTAGCGCACCTCGACGCGTGAGCGCGCTGCCTGACCCAGGGCCTTGGCCGTGTCCGGCTCGCGGAACAGCGCGAGGACTGCGTCGATCATCGCCGCGTCATCACCGGCGATGCGCAGGTGATCGGGATCTTTGGCGTCGATGCCGGTCGCTGCCTGCTTGCTGCACACCGTCGGAAGTCCACACGCCATGGCCTCGAGCACCTTGTTTTGCACACCACGCGCGAGGCGCAGCGGGGCAACCCCGACGCAGGCCTTCTGCATCCAGGGCACGGTCGACGGCACGCGACCGGTGACCTCGACACCATGCTTGCCATGCAGCGCCTGGATCTCGGGGGTCGGTCCGCTGCCGACAACGAAGAAGCGTGCCTGCGGGAACTCGGCGCGGATCTTGGGCCAACACGAATCGCAAAAGTGCAGCACGGCGTCGACGTTCGGCAGGTAGTTCATGACACCGGTGAACACGACGCTGGCCGGAACCTTGGCGATCGTCGCGTCGGGATGGAACGCTTCGAGGTCGACGCCGTTGGGTAGGACGCGCGCGGTTTGTCCGGGAATGCGCGCCTCGAAGATGCGCTTCTCGACCGGCGAGACGACGAGGTTGACGTCGACCGCCTCGGCCAGACGGCGTTCCCACTCGAGCAGGCGCTTGGCCTCGCGTGCGTAGATCCAGCTGCCCGGGAAGCCTTGGGACGCGGAATACTGCGCCCACTTGTCGGAGTCGAGCTCGGCAAACTGGGCGATCTTGCGCACGCCGTCGAGCTCCGCGGCGAGCGCCAGCAGGTAGAAGCCCATCGAAGAGGAGTAGGCGAAGCACACGTCCGGGCGGCGCGCCCGCAGGCTCGCCCGCAGTCGTGCACGCAGCCCTCGATGGGCAAAATACGGCAGCGTCAGCGGGCGCGATGAGAGCAGAAACGGCAGGCTCTTGAGCTTGCGCAGCCGCGGATTCAGTCGCTCGGCGAAGACCTCGGCGCCGTGCCCCTCGAGGAAGCGCACGGACTCGGCCTCGTCCGTCGCCTCGAGAAAGCACGCCACGCGCAGCCGATGTCCGGCATCGAGCATGCGTCTCAGGATGTTCCATGTCGTGATTCGGTCGCCACGATCGGGCGGATACGGCACGCGCTGGGCCAGAAACAGGATGTCCAGGACGGGTTGCATGTCGGCCCGAGCATGGCTCCGACGGCGACCCTGCGCGAGACGCTGGTGGCAGAAACCGCGGATTCAGTCGAACCGAGGTTGCGGTCGATGAGACCGAGAGCATCTCGGTTTCGCGGGGTGCCTTCCGCGGAGGAGTCGAGACAGCCCATGAGTGCCACCGAGAAAGCGATCGCGCCGAGCATTGTGGATCTCATCAATCGGACGTGTTCGCTGCCGACGCTGCCGGATGTGCTGCTGAAACTCAACGAGGTGATGGCGGACCCCGAGGCTTCCGCCGATGAGGTCGCGCAGGTCATCTCGCTCGATCCGTCGATTGCGACGAATATTCTACGCATCGTCAACTCGGCCTACTACGGCCTCCAGGTCCGGGTCAGCTCGGTCAACCTGGCGGTGTCGATCATGGGCTTCAACATGACGCGCAAGGTCGCGCTCAAGGCCGCGGTCTTTACGCAGTTTAGTAATCGCGACGCGTGCACCGTCCCGCACTTCGACCTCAGCCAGTTTTGGAGGCACTCGATCTACACGGGTGTCGCCGCGCGGACGCTCGGACAGGCCACGGACGCGTTGGCCGGGACGCACCCGGAGGACCTCTATATTTGTGGTCTGTTGCACGACATTGGCAAGGTGATCCTGCTGGAGAGCGCGCGTGAACCGTTCGGCGATGCGATCGCCGCGAGCGTTCGTGACCAGCGTTCGCTGCAGGCGGTCGAGCAGGAAGTCTTTGGCTATACGCACGCGGACGTAGGCTCGGTGCTGGCAATCCAGTGGTTCCTGCCGGAAGAGTTGACGATCGCGATCCGCTATCACCACGAACCCGAGAGCGACCCTTTTTACAAGACGCTCAGCACGCTTGTAGGGGTTGCCGACGCCAGCGCGTCCGCGCGTGGTCACGGTGCGATCGAGGGCGAGCTGGTTCCGAGCGTATCGGAGGCGGCTCTCGCCACGATTGGACTCGGTCAGGACGACGTCGACAACCTTCTCGACGAGGCTGACGCGGAGTTCGCAGCGAACGGAACACCCTGGTAAACCTGGTAGCCGGCACGTTCGCCTTCTGCCTGTCGGTCGTCGTTGTCTGCCGGAGAGCATCCGGTCGGAGTTCGGTCCACCGGAGAACTGCCTGACTACCACAGAAGCCGCGAAAGCCGTTCGCCTTGCGATTCAAGACCTCGTTCCTGATCACTCTGCTGTTCCACCTGACGATCATCGTCGTGGACAAGGGCGCGGGGTTTGTGATCGTCGGTCTGCTCAAGGACAACGAGAATCTCAAGGGTGCGCTCGACCTCTTGACCAATGTGCCGCCGATTCTGATGGCGGTTTCCAATCTCGGGCTCGCGGCGTCGCTCGTATTCTTTACGCGACGCAAGGAGGTGTCGGTTCGCGTCGCCGGCGAGACCACGAGCCTCGTCGCACTGGTTTGGGGCGGGACCATCGCGCTCTTGGCGTTCTTCGTGATCTACGTCTGGGCGTACTTCGATCCCAAGACGGACATGCTCGAGCCGTCGCTGTTGATCCCGCTGCTCTTGACCCCGCCGTTTCTGCTGCTGATCAGCTATCGCAACTCGATCCAACTCGTTCTTGGCCGAATCTACGGCTACAACGTCGTTCACCTCGTTCCTAGCCTCACGTATCTCCCAGCGTTTCTGCTGATCTACTTCGTCCTCACGGATCGGGACGCCAAGAGCGCGGGGGTCTGGGGGCGGTTCGTTCCCGCCGTTTGCTTGGCTGTTGGGCTCGCCTGGTCCCTGCGACGCTATGTCCCGCTCCGGCCGCGGTTCCATGGCAAGTTCTTCAAGCGCGCGCTGTCGTTTGGCTGGCGCGCCAACATCAACTCGGCGCTGACGATCCTCAACCACCGGCTGGACATCTACTATGTGTGGGCGCTCTATATCGTGCCGGGTGCGGCCAGCCTGTCTGCTGAGGATCTGAGCGACGCCATCAAGTCGCAGGTCGCCTACTACAGCCTGGCGGTGACGCTCGGCGAACTGATCTGGCACTTCCCAGAGGCGATGCGGGATCTCCTGTTCTCCAAGGTCGCGGGCTCCAGCGAGGCCGAGGCGCGCGAGGTGACGCCGGTGATCTGTCGCAACAGCCTGCTCATTTGCGCCGCAGGCGCGGTGGTGATTTGGTTCATCCACGGGCCGATCATCGGCTACTGGTTCGGCACGGCTTGGTACGAGCGGTGGGCGCTCGTGGTGACCCCGTCGCTCGCCTGGCTGTTGCCGGGAACGGTGTTCTTCACGATCGCCAAGATCCTGCAGGCCGATCTCATGGCACGCCACTACGTGCATACTTGTATCGCACTCACCGCCACGGTGTTCGTGACGATGACCGTCGCCGACGTGTTTCTCGTGCCGCACTATGGAGCGGTTGGAGCGGCGATCGGTTCGACAATCGGCTATGTCTGCAGCGCGGTCGCGAGCCTCATCGTCTACGTCAAGAGCACAGGCTTGCCCCTGCGTGATTTGGTCTTGGTCCGGCGCGAGGATTGGGAGCACTACTCGGGCGTCCTCGACCGACTGCGTCGGAGGAAATCGTGAACTCGCGATCGGACGTCGCCGTGGTGATTCCGACGCACACGCCCGGCCCGTGGTTGGAACCGACGATTCGCAGCGTGCTCGCACAGACCGCGCCGCCGGCCGAGATCGTCGTGGTCGACGATGGCTCGAAAGAGCCGTTGGACGCACGGCTGGCGGAGTTTCGCTCGCACATTCTTCTGGCGCGGCAAGCCAACGCCGGGCCAGGCGCGGCCCGCAATCGGGGCGTCAGCCTGACCGAGGCCTCCTACCTCGCCTTTCTCGACGACGACGACTTGTGGGAGGCCGACAAACTCGAGCGGCAGGTTCGATTCTTGGACGAGCACCCGGAGTGCGGCATGGTCGCCGGCGAGGTGCGCGAGTTTGGCGACGGCATCCAACTGCGTCCTAAGCCGCGCTGCGGCGACTCCCCGGTTCCGGACCTCACGGTGGAAGGCCTCCTCGCCGGCAATCCGATTGCGACCGTCTCGGTGGTGATGCGGCGCAGCGTGTTCGACGCGGTCGGCGGGTTTTGCGAGAGCTGGGATTGCTTCGCCGTCGAGGACTACGACCTGTGGCTGCGCGTGGCTGCGACGACCCGAATTGGCTGGATTCCCGAGTTCGTGGCCCGCTACCGTCGGCACGAATCGAGCATTTCGAATCCGTGTCGCTTCCTCGAGAACGGCATGTTCGTGCTCGAGCGCGCTCGGCGCCGCCTGGCGGGCACCCCCGAGCTCGCGGCCCGGATTCGGAAACGGCGCGGGGAGCTTCTTCGAGACTATGCTTGGGCTAGACTCGAAAACGGTCAAGCTGTCAGGGCGTTCGCGCCGATCGTCGAGGCTCTCGGTCTGACGCCGGGAGATGCCCGTGTGTGGCGTCTTCTCGCGCGGGCGGCGCTCGCGACCTTCAAGCTCACTCCACACGCGTCCTTGACTCCCGGGATGCCCCAATCCTAGGATCCGCCGGCCTCCCGGGGAGCCCACTGCAAGTAATGCCCAAGAAACTGGTCATCGTCGAATCGCCAGCGAAAGCGAGAACTCTCAGCAAGTTCCTCGGTAAGGACTACCACGTCGAGGCCAGCATTGGTCACGTGCGTGATCTGCCGGAGTCCGCCAAGGAGATCCCTGCCAAGGTCAAGAAGGAGTCGTGGGCGCGCCTCGGCGTGGACGTGGATCACGGCTTTCAGCCGCTCTACGTGGTCCCGGCCAAGAAGAAGGAGCAGATCAAGAAGCTCAAGGCGCTGCTCAAGGACTGCGACATGCTCTACCTGGCGACTGATGAAGATCGCGAGGGGGAGAGCATCAGCTGGCACCTGACCGAAGTGCTCAAGCCGAAGGTCCCGACCCGGCGGCTCGTGTTCCATGAGATCACCAAGAAGGCCGTGACCGAAGCCCTCGAGGCGGTTCGCGACATCGACTACGACCTCGTGCGCGCCCAGGAGACGCGCCGCATCCTCGATCGCCTGTATGGCTACGTGGTCTCGCCGCTGCTCTGGAAGAAGGTGCGGCCGCGCCTCTCGGCCGGGCGCGTGCAGTCGGTGGCCGTGCGCCTCATCGTCGAGCGTGAGCGGGCGCGCATCGCGTTTCGCTCGGCAGACTATTGGGACCTGCTCGCCACGTTCCGTAAGGCGACCAGCACCCCGTTTACCGCGACACTCGTGCGTGTCGGCGAGCGCCGCATCGCGACGGGCAAGGACTTTGATCCCGATACCGGCAAGCTCAAGGACGAGTCCGACAAGGGGCCGCTCCTGCTCGGCGAGCTCGAGGCGGCCGCGCTGCGCGAGCGCGTCGAGAAGGCGTCGGCGCGGGTTGCGTCGGTCGAGCAGAAGCCGTTCACCGATCGCCCTGGCGCGCCGTTCACCACCTCGACGTTGCAGCAGGATGCCAACCGCAAGCTGCGTTACAGCGCCCGACGGACCATGGACCTGGCTCAGCGACTCTACGAGAACGGTTTCATTACCTACATGCGAACCGACTCGACGACGCTCTCCCAGGAGGCGATCACCAACGCACGCTCGCTCATCACGACGCGCTTTGGCAAGGAGTTCCTGCCCGACGCGCCGCGCACCTATAAGAATAAGGTGAAGAACGCGCAGGAGGCGCACGAAGCGATTCGCCCGGCCGGAGCCGCCGGGTTCACTTCGCCGGACGATGTGGGGCGGGCGCTCGGCAACGACGCGCGCAGGCTCTACGACCTCATCTACAAGCGCACGCTTGCGTGCCAGATGCTCGATGCCAAGGGGCATCGCGTCAGCGTCGAGATTGCCGCCGCGGACGCGATGTTTCAGGTGGGTGGCAAGGTGGTCACGTTCCCGGGCTTCCTCGCGGCGTATGCAAACGACGCCAAGCCGGCAGGTGACGACCGACTGCCAGCGCTCGAGGTGGGCGACGAACTCGAGAGCGTCGGCTTCGAGGAGCGCAGTCACACGACTCAGCCGCCGGCGCGCCTGACCGAAGCGTCGCTGGTGCGCGAGCTCGAGGCGCGTGGCATTGGTCGGCCAAGCACGTATGCCTCGATCATCGAGACCATCCTGCGGCGTGAGTATGTCCGCAAGCAGGGGAATGCACTCGTGCCGACGTTCACCGCGTTCGCCGTGGTCAACCTGATGGAGCAGTTTCTGTCCTATCTGGTGGACTATGGGTTCACCGCGAGCATGGAGAACGACCTCGATAGCATCTCGCTCGGCTCGCTCGAGTCGGAGGAATACCTGCGTCGCTTCTACTTCGGCAACGGGAAGCCGGGGTTGCGCGGAACGCTCGAGGCCGTCGAGCCGGAGATCGATCCGCGTGAGGTGTGCGGGATCCCGCTCGGAGAGGTGGACGGCACCAAGGTCGAGGTGCGCGTTGGGCGCTACGGTCCGTTTCTTTCGTGGGGGGACGTCCGCACTGGGCTGGCGGACGATCTGGCACCGGACGATGTGTCGCTCGAGTTCGCGATTGGTCTGCTCAAGAAGGCGGCCGAGGGGCCGCGCGTCGTCGGCAAGGACCCCAAGACAGACAAGCCCGTCTACGCCAAGACCGGCCGGTTCGGTCCGTATGTGCAGCTGGGCGATATGGACGACGACGCTGACGAGAAGCCCAAGATGGCGTCGCTCTTGTCCGGCATGGACATCGAGACCATCCCGCTCGAGGAGGCGCTCGGATTGCTGTCCCTGCCGCGGACCCTCGGCAAGCACCCGCAGAATGGCGAGGACGTGTCGGCTGCCAACGGTCGCTATGGCCCGTACGTCAAGGCGGGCAAGGAGACGCGCTCGCTGCCCGAGACGCTCTCCCCGCTGGTCGTGACGCTGGAGCAGGCGCTCGAGCTCTTGAACAAGCCCAAGGAGCGTCGTGCCCGGCGCGCGAAGCGCCCGCCGCTCAAGGAGCTTGGCCCGCATCCGAAGAGCGGCGAACCGATCAAGCTGCTCGATGGCCGGTTTGGGCCCTACGTTACGGATGGGACGACCAACGCGTCGATCCCTCGCGGGACGAGCATCGAAGAGGTGACGGTCGATCTAGCGGTCGAGTTGCTGGAGGCGCGCGAGAAGGCGGGGCCGAAAAAGAAGAAGGCCAAGAAGAAGGCCAAGAAGAAGACGACCAAGAAGAAGAAAACGGCCAAGAAGAAGGCGACCAAGAAGGCGACCAAGAAGAAGTCCTAAGAGCCCGAACCAGAACAACTTCCCGGCTTCGACCAAGCATCGCCTGCGTTCGAAACGACGATCTGATTCTTGCACGAGCCCTAACTGCCGGTCCTGTAGGGCTTTGTGGTTGCCGCTCCTGGGGTGCGGCAAGCCGACACTACCCGGTGTGCCCCTGCGTGGTTTATGATCCTCCGCCAGCCTGCATCCTGGAGGGTTCTCTCTTCTGACGCGCGTCGATGCAGCTTGAGCCGAGCGGCTCGAGGAGATGCGCTCCGCTTCGTTCTTCGGATGCACCCCGTAGATGGAAATCAGCGAACTCCCCGTCGAGGGATATGAGAAAGTCGTTCGAGCTCGAGATGCCGCTTCAGGCCTCGATGCCTTCATTGCAGTTCATGACACGACCCTCGGGCCGGCGCTCGGTGGAATGCGCATGTGGCCCTATGCGAGTGCCGATGAGGCGTTGACCGACGTCAAGCGCCTCGCGCGTGGCATGACGTTCAAGTCGGCCATCGCCCATACCGGGCTTGGCGGTGGCAAGTCGGTCATCATCGGCGACCCGAGTCAGATCAAGTCCGAGCAGCTTTACCTCGCGATGGGGGAGTTCATCCAGAGCCTAGGCGGGACTTACATTACGGCCGAGGACGTCAACACGACCATTCATGACCTCGAGATCGTGCGCCGCAAGACCGACTTTGTCACCGGGCTCTCGCTCGAGTCGGGTTCGTCGGGGAATCCTAGTCCGTTCACCGCGGGAGGCTGTTTCTTGGGCATCGGGGCTTGCCTTGAGCGGGTGTTCGGTTCGGACAGCTGCGAGGGACGCGTCGTTGCGCTGCAGGGGCTCGGCGCCGTGGGCTCGGGTCTCGCACGGCGGTTGGCCGCCGCGGGCGCGAAGGTCTATGGCGCCGACATTCGGCACGATCGCTTGCAGGAGCTGGCCGATGAGTTCGGTCTCATTCCGGTCGACGAGCAGGATGTCCTGACCATGGAGTGCGACGTGTTCGCGCCCTGTGCGTTGGGCGGCTTGCTCAATGATGAGACGATTCCCCAGCTGCGGTGCAAGATCATTGCAGGCTCCGCGAACAATCAGTTGCTGACGCGTGCGCACGGCGACGCGCTGCGTGCGCGCGGGATCCTCTACGCCCCGGACTATGTGATCAACGCCGGCGGCATCATCAACGTGGCTTGCGAGTTGTTGCCGGGTGGCTACAGCAAGGACGAATCCATCGCCCGGATCCGTCGCATTCCGGCCGCGCTGCGCGAGCTGTTCGAGATCAGCGAGCTCGAAGACATTTCGACCGCGGACGCAGCGTTCCGGCTGGCGCAGAAGATTCTTACGGCAGGGCGCGCGCCGGCCTGACCTCCGTGACTCACGCGGAGAATGGCGCCGCGACCTGGACGGTTCGTATCGACGGGATGACCTGCGCCGGGTGTGTCGAGCACGTGCAGCGGGTGCTACGTGCGACCGAGGGTGTCGCCGATGCGCAGGTCAATCTGGCGCTCGGCGAGGCGAGGCTCCGGGTCGGCCCGGATGTCTCGGCAACCTCAATCGCCGATGCCGTTCAGCAGGCCGGATACCGAACCGCGACGCGGAGCTTTGTGGTCGAGGCCGAGGACGTCGGCGCTGCGACGCGTCTTCCCGGTTGGCTTGGCAACACCGCCGGTGATGGCGAGGTCGAGCTGCGCTTCCTGGCGCCAGGACCAGGGCTCGGTGAGGTCGAGGCTGCGGTCTCCGGCGGGGCGACCGTGCACGAGGGCGAGGGCGCCTCGGTGTTGCCCGCAGACCGCGTCGCGGCCGAGCGCGCCAGCCTCGGACGTCGCGCGCTGCAGGCCTTGGCATTGACGATTCCTGTGATGGCCCTCTCGATGACGCCGCTTGGCACGGCGCTTGGCCGGAACGTTGGGACCGGCATCAGTCTCGTGCTGACCGCGCTTTGCCTTGCTGGGCCTGGGCGCATGTTCTTCCTCGCGGCCTACAATGCCACGCGCCACAAGCTCGCGGACATGAACACGCTGATCGCGGTGTCGACCGGAACCGCATTCGTGCACTCGCTCGTCGCGTGGCTTGGCTACGGCAGCGGTATGGTCTTCGCCGACTCGGCCGGAGTCATCCTGACGCTTGTGCTTTTTGGCCGCTGGCTGGAAGCCGGGGTGAGACTGCGTGCGTTTCGCGGAGTCTCCAAGCTTGCCAGCCACCGCGTCGAGTCCGCGCGCATCCTGGCCGAGGGCAAGAGTGCGGATACGCCGGTCGAGCGCGTGCGCTTGGGCGATGTGTTTCGCGTCTTGCCGGGCGAGCGCATTCCGCTCGATGGTGTCGTCCTCGAGGGGCAAAGCGAAGTGGACGAGGCGATCCTGACCGGCGAGAGCATGCCGATCGAGAAAGGCGTCGGTGCCTCGGTGCTCGGTGGCAGCATCAATGGCAGCGGATCGCTCGACGTGCGCACGACGAGCGTGGTGGGGGATTCGACTCTCGCGCGGGTCCTGGACTTGCTTGCCGACGCGCA
>CAYSWE010000105.1:0-11615 GCA_964434515.1 uncultured Phycisphaerales bacterium
AGCTGCCCAGTCCGTAGTCACCGGGTTGTCGAGCTCCGGCGAACAAGCGCAACCGCCCGGCCTTGGCGACGCCCCGAAAGTAGGCGAAGCCCGCGGCGTCGGTTTTCTCCGACCAAGAGAGCGCCCAACGGCTCTTCGGAAGCTCGTCGGCGAGCACGGTGACTCCTGCCTGCGGTCGGTCGGCTTCGTCGACGACGCGGACCGTCAGGGTCGCGCCACCGGTTGCCAGCCGTAGCTCGATCACGCCTGGCAGCTTGGCACCGTCGTCGAAGGGAATCTCCCCGGGGGCATACCCCGGCGCTAGCGCGCGGAGCCGACCGCCTTTCGCCGGGGCGTGGAAGGAGAACTCACCCGGGCGATCCGCGGAGAGGCTGCCGAACTCCTGCTCGGTTTGTGCCCAGAGCCACGCTCGCGCCCCTGCGATCGGCGCTCCGCGCTCATCGAGAACTCCGAGCGTCCGCTTGGTGGAGACAAAGGCCGCATCCGGCAGTAGGCGAAGGACCAGCGCGCGGACTTCGCCGGGGTCGAGCGGAGGCGTCGTCGTCCTGGCGCGCAGCCGTTCGCCTTGGTGGACCAAGATGCTGAACGACACGCCTGGCGCAAGGCGAGCGACGACATAGTGGCCGGGCGCGACCGGCTTGCCGACATCGGGGCCGAGCGGCGGGGCCTGCCGGTCGGCGCGTCCGGGGAGAACATAGCGTTCTTGCCCGAGCGACTCCGGCAGGTCCCGAGGCCAAACGTAGACGCGCGCGCCATGGATGGCGGCGCCGTCAGGGCCGTCGATTTGCAAGTCCAGCGCGCCCCACTCCTGCACCGGGAGCCGCAGGGCTTTGCCTTGCTTGGCGCAGCGCAGCGGCGCTCCAAGGGGCGCCGGAGCGTTCGCCAAGTCGATGCCCGCCACAGGAAAGAACAGCTCCTCCTCGGGCATCGAGATCGAGAACGACTTCCAACGCAGAACGCTTGGCGCAGCGCGGATGGCGAAGGCTCCTCCCTTGGTCGTTGTGACCGTGAAGCGATGCCCGTCGATCCGGAACTGCAGGCGCCGCCCTTCGAGCGGTTCCGTGTTTCCGCCGGCGCCGACGAGGCGGCCGTGCAAGAAGGGCGCACGCGGCCGCCCAGCGTGCGATTGTGGTGCCGCCGCGCCAGAGCCGATGTCGGCGAGCGTGGAGACGATTTCCCGCTTCGCCCGTGGTTGGTGGGCGTCCGCCGTCGCGATGTCGTCGGGGGAGTTGCGCCGGTCGAGCCGAGACTCCGCATCGTCCGTAGAAGAACGAAGACCGACCAGGGCGACCCCAGCCGCGACGATGCCGCAGACGAGGGCGCCCAACAGAAGTCTCTTGGCATTCATGCGTCGTGGTTTACGCGTCGAAGAGCCACAGGACCTGGCCCACGACTGGAATGTAGGAATACCAATTGCTCTCCTTGTCCCTCTGCTTCGTGAATGACTTGGATTCTGTCATCTTTCGGTCGCGTCTGCACACTCGACGGATCGGAGCCGCGGAAAGCACCGGTCTCCCAACCAAGAAGGACGTGGGAGCCGCAAAAACGACCGCGGTTCTGTGGACCGCGGGGCGCGATCCGTAGGGGCCAGGCCCTACGCGTCTGGAGCCAGGAAGAGGCCGATCTCGCTCAACGTTGGCTCCGCTCGCGAGGACAGGATGCGGACGCGCACTCGATCGACCCGGACCTCGGGGAAGCGGAGCAGGCGTTTGTGGCCAATGGTTGTGCCGGCCGCCAGATGCGCCCAGCCGTGCCCGGTCCAGCCCTCGACCAGGAAGCGCTCGATGCGCTGGCCGAGGCGGATTTGTTCTTGGAGTGCGATGAGGTTGATGGCCTGTCGGCGCTCGAGGTGCAGCGTCAGGCTGCTGCGGTTGATCCCGGCCTCGGGCATCCAGAAGGTGTCGAGCTTGCCGTCGATGGCGTTGGCGGCGGCGTGTGCCGCGGTGGTGTGTCGAGCGCTGGCGCGGGCGCCGCGGGCCAGGTTGTGCGCGAAGCAGCGCCGGATGTGTGCACCGAACTCGCGCAGCCTACGTGCGTCGAACTCAGCGATCAGCCCGCGCCGATCCGGCGGAACGTTCAGCAGTAGGACCGCGTTGCCGCCAACGCCGTGCATGTAGAGGTCATCCAGGCGTCGTAGCGAAGCGCGCGGGTCACCGTCCTGCTTGGCGTGGTAGAACCACCCGGGGCGAATCGACGTGTCCATCTCGGCCGGGTACCAATGGAGGAACTTGGCGTCGCGAATGCGCGCGCGGCTGCCGAGGTCCTTGGCTGTCAGGTCACTCCAGGTGCACTCCTTGACTGGCACCGGAAGCGGTATGACGCTCCACTCGGCCTCGCGTGCGCCGCCGCGCTCATTGCCGATCCAGCGGCAGTCGGGTCCCTTGCCAAAGATCATGGCCTGCGGCGCCAGCTTGCGGATCAGGTCATACCATTGCTGATACGTATAGGTTTGGTTGCCCTTGGGCTTGGGATTCGCGCCGTCGAGCCAGACCTCGTGGATGGGGCCATACTCGGTCAACAGCTCGAATAGCTGGTTCATGTAGTATTCGTTGTAGTCGTCGACCCGATACCGGAAGGAGCGTTGGTCGGCAAACGGCCGGCCGGGCACCGGCCGCGGAATCGTGCGCTCGGTGTAGCGGCTGCCATTGCCATAGAGTCCCGTAGAACTCTCGATTTGGTAGAGGTCGGCGGGCGAAAGATAGACGCCGAGTTTCATCCCGAGCTTGTGGCACGAGGCTGCAAGAAGCTTGACGACGTCGCCCGTGCCGTGCATCCACGGACTGCTGGCGACCGAGTGCGTCGTGTAGCGACTGGGCCAGAGGCAGAACCCATCGTGATGTTTCGCTGTCAGGATGAGCATCTTCATGCCGGCATCCTTCGCAACGCGAACCCACTGGTCGGTGTCGAGCGCGGTCGGCTGGAACAGCTTCGGGTCTTCTTTGCCGGTACCCCATTCGCGATCGGTGAACGTGTTGATGCCGAAGTGCAGGAACCCGGTGAACTCGCGCCGCTGCCAGGCAATCTGTCGTTCGCTGGGGCGGACCGCGACCGTGCGCGTGAGCCATGCCGGCTGCTGCTCTTGCTGGAGTTCTTCGCCCATGAGCTCACGCACCCTCGGCTGCATGGCGCGGGCCCAACTCGCATAGCCTGCACCGCTCAGGTGGACGAGATCCAGGCGCATGCGACGCTTTTGGATTCTACCGTCGGGGTGCAGGAACACGCGACGGAGGTCGAGATAGACGACGTTCGGGTCGTCCGCGAGCATTTCGATCTCCTGGTGCAGGATGTCGATCTGGCGTCGACGCCAGCAGTCCGGGGCGTCGCCCGACGGAAAGCAACCGAGCAGCAGGATCTTGGCCGCCGGTTGCTCGCGACGGAGTGCGGCGACGACGGCGGCCGTGCCAACGGCTACTTCGTGGCCGGTGTTGTGCCGCTGACCGAGGTTGTTGACCCCGATCATCAGCACGATGACCTTGGCATGGAGCCCGTGTAAGTTCCCGTGGGCGATGCGATACAGCAGGTGCTCGGTGCGGTCTCCGGAGATGCCGAAGTTGGCCGCCCGGTAGCGACCGTAGTCGCGGTCGAAGCGTCGCTTGCCACCGGCATGCGCCAAGCGGTCGTTGGCCTCCGAAAGCCCCTGCGTGATCGAATCGCCGAAGAAGATCAGGTCGAGTTCCGGGTGGTTCGCGGCGAGGCTACGGACGCGCTCGAACTCCGCTCGCCAGTTGCCACCACCCCAGCCGGCGGACTTGCCGCGGAACTCGACCGATGGGCACGGAATCGTCGCAAAGTTGATGGTCGCGCCAGCCGGCCGCTTGAGGGCGCGATACGCGTGCCGCGCGAGGAACTCTGCGCCGAACGGATTGGGATGCACGCCGTCGGGGAACCAGGCGCTGTGCGATTCGAGCGGTGTATGGAAATCGAGCAGCTCGCAGTGCTCTTCGCGAGCGACGCGCGCGAAGAGCGGCACGACGCCCTCGGCGAGCCGCGCGCGGTCGATCCCGTCGCCGTGTGTCCAAGCCGGTGGTGGCAAGCAGATCAGGATGCGCGGCTTCGACGCTAGCCCGCGGAAGCGCCGCACCAGGTCCCTGAGGTCGGATGCGAGCGCGGCCTTGTGTTCCCAGTTGATTCGCTTGGTGTCGTTGGTTCCCAGAAAGAGGAAAACCGCATCTGGGCGCGAGCCGAGCGCTTCGTCGAAGACCCGGGTTTTCCAGATCGGCAGGTTCCCTTGCTTCAGCAGGGTGGCGCCGCTGACTCCGGCGTTCAGCACTTGGTAGTCTGACCCCAAGAGTTCGGCGAGGATCGCTGGCCAAGCGTCGTGCTCGCGGTCGGCGAGGCGCGACCCGAAGGTGATCGAATCGCCAACGCACACGACGTGATGGAGTCGGCGCACGTGTGGGCTCGCGGGGATCCCTTGCCCAGGAGTGGCTTCACCGAGCGACAGCACGGTGAGCAGGACGGTCGTAAGCCTGAGGTGTCGAGTCGGAAACCGTGTCATACCGAAGATGTGGGAGGAAGCGCCGCGCGCTCGCTTGGAGTCGTGCGGCTCGCAGCCAGTGCTTGGACGCGGCGCATCCACGCCTGCAGGTCGTCGAGGATGGAGTAGGCCCACGGCACCAACACCGGCGTCAGGAACGTCGCGAAGAACAGTCCCGAGGCTACGACCGTAGACATCCCGACGTAGGAAATGCCGCGCTGGGATTGCACATCGGTGAACATCATGGGGGCGAGACCGACAATGGTGGTCGCCGCCGTCATGAGGATCGGACGCAGCCGATCTCGAACGCCCTGGAGGATCGCTTCGTCTCGACCGATCCCGGCGGATCGAAGCCGCACGATGTGGTCGAGCAAAACGATGCCGTTGTTGACGACGACGCCGATGAGGATGAGCAGGCCGATCCAGGACGCCGTGTCCGCCAATCGGCCGAAGATCAGCAGGCCAACTGGCCCGTACAGCACGGCCGGGATCAACGTGACGCCTGCTGCCAGCGGTAGGACCACGGACTCGAACAGAATCCCCATCACGACCATCACCAGAAGCAGGGCGACGATCATGCCCTGCTGCAACGCGCCAATGATTTCGTTCTGATCGCGCGCTTCACCGCCGATGGACCACTTGTAGCCGTGTGGGATCGACATGCTGCGCATGATCTTGGCGACGCCGGCCGTGAAGCGGTCCATTTCGACTCCCTGGGCGCGGGAGCCGCCGACCGAGTTGATGAGCACGCCGTTGCGCCGCGAGATGGACGAGTAGCCCTTGGTGAACTCGAACTTCGCCAGGTCGTTCAGGCGATTGAACCCGGTCTTGGGGGAGAAGATCTGCAGTTCGCGCAGGTCGGCCAGCTCCATGTCCCGGCTGTCGCCGTACTCGGCGATCACGCGTAGGTCCTTGCCGCTGGCCTGACGCATGCGCGACACTTGCTGGCCGTTGAGCCCGGCGCTGACGATGCCGAGCAGCGTGCGTGGATCGACCGAGAGTTCTTGCATGCGATCGCGGCGGACCTGCATGCGAACCTCGTCCTGCGCGCTGGCGCGTCCGAGATCTACGGTCTCCGCCAAGCCCGTCGACTTGAGCGCATCGCCCAACTTCTTGCCCCAGGCGCGGAGTCCTTCCGAGTCTCGGCCGGACAGACGGATGTAAAAGCCGCGGTCGCCCTCCTTGGCGTCGCTGTCATCGGCGCCACCGATGCGCGAGGACACCTCGGGTTCGATGCCGGGCTCCTCCGGCAGCCCCTTGCGGACCCCTCGGATCACGTTGCGCACCCAGTCGAGCCTGGTGCCCGATGCAAAGCTCAGGTTGACGTTGGCGCTGCGCCGATCGAAGCGCGCGCTGATGTTGCGCAACTTGTACTCGTCGCGCCGGCCCTCGAACCAGCTTTCGTAGCGAGACACGACCTGGTCGGCCTCTGCGAGCGTCGTCCCGCGTGGGAACTCCCAGCTGACCGACACCTGGCCGCGCATGCCGCCGCCGCGCACGCCGGTCTCGACCTGTTTGACTAGGAACACGCCGAGGCCCAAGACGGCAAGCAACGCGATCCCAGCGAGGAAGCGGTGTCGGAGTGACCAGCGGATCACGCGCTCCTGGTAGCGCGAAAACATGGCGAGCACGCCACGGTCACCCCTCGTTTGCGCCGGTGCCTCGTGCTCGCCGTGCAAGAACGCGGTCATGGCCGGCAACAGGATCAACGCGACGAACAGCGATGCAAGCAGTGCGGTGCAGAGCGGGATGCCAAACGACATGAGCATGGCGCGTGCGGCCGGGTTGTCGCTTGCGAACATGAACGGTAGGAACACCACGACGCTCGTCAACGTGGCGAGCCCGACGGCCAGGCCCACCTCTTGCACTCCCTGTGTGCAGGCACGCGGCCATGGCAGTCCCTGCTGGCGTAGCCGGTAGATGTTTTCGAGCACGACGACCGAGTTGTCGACCAACATGCCGAGCGAAATCGTCAGTGCCGCCATGGTCAGGATGTTGAAGCTGCTCGCACGGAACAGCATGACGCCGATCGCGACGAGCAGCGACAGCGGCAGCGACAGCGTGATTGCCAGCGTCATCTTGAGCCGGCGCAGAAACAGGATCAACACGATGAACGCGAGCACACCGCCTTCGAGCGCGGAGCGGAGCAGAGTGTTAACGCTGTCGGCGATGAACTCACCCTGGTCGAAAATGTAGATCGGTTCGAGCCCGGCGTAGCGCGGGTCGGCCATGAACTTCGTCATGAGCGCCCGAACCTGGCGGCCCGCCACGACGGTGTTGGCGCCGGATTGCTTGCGAATCAGACCGGTGAAGGCGTATTTGCCGTTGACGCGCGCGACGCGGTCGCGATAGCTCCGCACACGTTCGACCGTGGCCACGTCGCGGAGCTTGAGGTTGTCGTCGATCGGGAGGTCACGAATCGTCTCCAGATCGCGGTAGACGAGGTCGCAGCGCACCAAGAAGCGGGTCTCACCATCGCGGATTTCGCCAACCGGAACCGAGATGTTGTCGTTTTGGAGCTTGCGCAGGATTTCGCGCAAGTTAGCTCGGTGGGCGCGCAGCCGCTGCCGGTCGAAGAAGATGCGCACGGTTTGATCGACCATGCCGAACAGCGTGACTTGGCCGACGCCGTCCAGGGCTTCCAGCTTGGGGACGACCTCGTTGTTGATCAGGTCGTAGGTCGCTTGATCGCGCTTGGGCAACGTCAGGCTGAAGAACATGAGCGGCATTGAGTCGGCGGACTCACGCCAGGTCCACCAACGGTCCGACTGCGCTGGCCATTGGGTCCGCGCTCGCTGCAGGCGGTCACGGACCTCCGCCGACGCGAGTCTTGGATCGAGGCCCGGCGACAGCTCGACCGATGCGCGTAGGCCGCCACCGCGGCACCGACCGGTGACGTTGCGCACGCCGGGAATCGTCAGCAGCTCGCCCTCGAGCGGCGCATAGACCTCGTCTTGTACCTCCTCGGGCGTCAGACCGCGCGCCTGGACACCGATGTAGACCGTGTCGCTCGACATGCCGCTCGGCATGAGCTGCAGCGGCAGTCTGGTCATGGCGATGGCGCCGACCACGAGGATCGACAGCGTGATCATCAGCACGAGGACCGGTCGGTGAACGAAGCGTCCTATGAAGGACATGGTGTCTCCCTCTCCTGGGATCAGCGGTCGCGGACCACGAACGAGTAACCAACCGGAATGACGAACAGCGTGAGGAGCGTCGAGAATACCAGTCCAGCGATGACCGTGATGGCCATCGGTGCGCGTAGTTCGACGCCCTCTCCAGATCCTCCGAACATGCTCAGACTGATCCAGCCGGTCAGCGGGAGCAGACCGAGCACGGTCGTCATGGTGGTCATGAGCACCGGGCGCAAGCGGACCTGCGCCCCATCGCGGATGGCCTGCATGACCGACTTGCCGGCGTCGCGTTCCTGGTTCATGCGGTCGACGAGCACGATGGCGTTGTTGACCACGATGCCGGCGAGCATGATGCCACCCAAGAAAACGACAACCGAGAGCGGGATGGCGAGCACATCGAGCGTCAGGACGACGCCGACGATTCCGAGTGGAACCGTGAACAGGATGACTAGTGGTTGCAGGAGGCTCTCGAACTGCGCAGCCATGACCACGTAGACCAAGAAGATCGCGAGTAGCAGCGCTTGAATCATGCTCTTCGTGCTGCGCTCCATCTCTTCCTTCTGGCCTCCGAGTCGCAGCTCGATGCCGTCCGGGAGCTCGAGGTCGGACAGAGCGGCCGCCACCTCTTGTTGCACGCGGCCGACATCCAGCCCCGAGACGGTGCCCTGAACTTCGGCGCCGCGTCGGCCGCCGAGACGCCGAATCTCACTCGGGCCCTCGAGCAGTCGCAGCTTGGCCACCGAGTTGAGCAGGATCGGACTCGTGCCCTCCTTGGCAATGTCCAAGCGGGCGAGCTGCTGAACGCTGCGTAGATCGTCCGGGTCGAGGCGGACGCGCATGTCGATCTTCTTCTCCCGTTCGGGGTATCGCGTGGCGACTTCGCCTTGGACCATCGCCGAAAGCCGCCTGGCGGCTTCGCCGATCTCCAGCCCGGCGACGGCGAGTCGTTCCCGGTCGAAGTGAATGACGACCTCAGTGTTGCCACGGCCGAGCGTGCTGCGCACGTCGCGCAGTTCGGGGAGCGTCGACAGGCGCTCCAGGACGGCTCGCGTCGCGACGCGCAGGTTGGCGAGGTTATGGCCCAGCACTTCGACCGAGACCGGCGTGCTGATCGTGAACAGCGTCGGGGTCTGGAATCGCGACGACAGGATGGCCGGATGGGCGGCGAGAATCTGGCGGATCGAGGTCCGCGCGGTTTCCTCGAGCGCCTCGACATCGTTGGTCGGTGCCAGCACGACATGGATGCGAGCCGAGTGTTGTCCTTCCTCGGAACTGCGCAGCTCCTCTGGGTCGACGCCGACCGTGAGGAATGTGCGCGCGACGCTGGGCAGCTCGCGGATGGCGTGCTCGATGGGCTTGAAGACGCGGTCGGTCTTGTTGACGTCCACATCGCGCGCCAAAAACGCAAGAACCTGGAACTCGCCCTGGTGCACCTCCGGGAGCACCTCGCTGCCGAGGTGCGGCAGGCGCCAGACTGCCAGGCCGAGCGACGCGAATGCCACGAGCAGCACCAGGTAACGCAGCGCGAGCGCGCCTCGCAACGCTGCGGGATAGAGGCGCTCGAGTGGCGAATAGATCACGTGAAAGATCGCCAGCGGCACGCTGGCGATCGCCCCGCCGAGGCGCGCCGCTTTGGCGAACAGCGTAAGGCGCGCGCGTCGGATGCTCACGAACGCGCGAGTCAAGATCCCTGGCCGGCTTCCGTCGGCGTAGGCTGCGAGCTGTGTGGATGCCTCGGCGTGGGTGTCCTTGCCGCGACTCGCGAGCATCGGTAGCAAGAATAGCGACACCAGCAACGATACCAGGAGAGAGAATACGACGGCGAGGGACTGGTCGCGGAACAGCTGGCCGGCGATGCCGTCGACGAACACGATGGGCAAGAATACGGCGACCGTCGTCGCGGTCGACGCGATGACCGCGGATGAGACCTCCTGGACGCCGCGGAACGCCGAGGTGATGAGCGAGTCGCCCTCCTCACGGCAGCGCGTGATCGACTCGAGGACGACGATCGACGTGTCGACGAGCATGCCGACGCCGAGGGCAAGCCCGCCGAGTGACATTACGTTGAGCGAAACGCCCGCGGTTTGGAGCGGCGCGAACGTGATGATCAGCGACAGCGGGATGGCGATCGAGATCAGCAGCGTTGGCTTGGCCTGACGCAGGAACAGGAACAGCACGAGCACGGCGAGAATTCCGCCGACCAGCGCTGACTCGAGCACCTCCTGGATCGAGTTCTCGATGTAGTGCGACGGGTCGGTCAGCAGGCTGAGTGTCGTGCTCTCTGGCAACTTGGCGGCGACGAAGTTCGTCATCTCCACGTGGTGCTGCCGCTCCTTGAAGATCGCACCGCCGTGTCCATGCCGGCCGCCGTGCGACTTCTTCTTGCCGTCGTTCTTGCTCTTCTTCTTTTTCTCCTTCGCCTTCTTGCTCGGCTTGAACGTGCGTCCGTGCTTGGCGAGGTAGGTTCGCTGCTTGTTTGTGCCTAGCAACGCTGCCTTGAGTCGCGTCGCCAGGGAGACGAGATTGGCGTCGGCCTGCTTGAACACCTCGACCAAGACTGCCGGCTCGCCGTTGATCCGCGTGATGACTTGTCTCTCGCGTGCCGAGGGCGTGACTACGGCGACATCCTGGAGCCGGATGTTGGCGCCGTTGCGGCGGGCGATGATGACGCGTGCGACCTCGTCGAGCGAGCGGAACTCGTTCATCGCGCGCACGAGGTATTCGGTCTCGCCCTCCTCGAGCACCCCGGCCGACGCGTTCAGGTTCTCGGCACCGATTTGGCTGGCGATCTGGCGAATGTCGAGTCCGAGCGAGGCCAGTTTGGTCGGATCGATGGCGATCAGGATTTCCTTCTCATCGCCGCCCTTGACCTTGATCGCCGCGACGCCTTCGACACGCGTGACGAGGTCGTTGTCCTTGATCTCGTCCTCGGCGATGCGACGCAGCGTCAGCGAGTCGAGTTTGCCGGACAGACCGAGGGTCATGATCGGATCGAGACTCGGGTCGTAGCGCAGGATTAGCGGCTGCTCGACCTCCGGAGGAAGGAACGCGCGGTCAATCTTTTCGCGAAGGTCACCGACCGCATAGAGCATCGGCGTGCCCCAAGCGAACTCCACCATGACGTCGGACTGGCCGGGCCGGGAGATCGTCGTGACCTTGGTGACGCTGGCCAGCACCGAGACGGCCTCGCGGATGGGTTCGCTGATCCGGTCCTCGACGTCTTCCGGGCTGGCGCCAGGAAACGCCGTTCGCACCGTGACTGTCGGGTAGGAGAGTTCCGGTAGCAGCGTGATCGGGAGTCGCCGGTAGCCCTCGAAGCCGAAGACCAGCAACGCGATGACGACCATCATCACGCCAACCGGCCGGCGGATCGCCAGAGCGAGGAGCCCGTGGCGGCCCTCGATGCCTGCCGCCGCGTCGTTCCCCGTCGAGTCGCTTCGCGTGTCGTTCATTGCGCGGCGATACGGACTTCGACGCCGCCGTTTGCGAGCTTGTCTTTGCCTTCGGCGACCACGGAATCACCGAACGCGAAGGTGTTGGAAGTCGGTTCCTTGGAGACGTTGCGGGCCTGCAGAGCATCCTTGAGCTCGATGCCGCGATCGATCGCGATGCGCACCGCCCGCCCGTCACGGACCACGAACGCGAACGGCTTGTCGGCCTGGTAGAGGATCGCCGACTTGGGAATCATCAGCGCTTGATGGCTGGACCCGGTGATGATCCAGGCCTGGCAAAACATGCCCGGCCGCAGTCGCTCCTCGCCGTCTCGGATCCGCACGCGGGCTTGGAAGGTGCCGGTCTCCGGATCCACGATCGGGGCGACCAGATCGATCTCGCCATGGAAGACGGTCTCGGGAAATGCGTCGACGCGAATCTCGACCCGTTGCTTCGGACGGAGCATGCCGAGTTCGCGTTGCGGCCGGTTGAGCTCGAGGATCGGGTTGTCGACGTCGACGATCTTGCAGAGCTCGGACTGCGGCGCGACCCATTCGCCGCCGCGAACCATG
>CAYSWE010000106.1:0-11445 GCA_964434515.1 uncultured Phycisphaerales bacterium
ACGCCCGCTAGCACGCACCCTGCAAAGCCGGAAAGCCTCGACAAAACAGCTAGCGGATCGGCACCACCAGGGTATCGATCGACGGGGTCGCGCCGCTCGGTGCGGCACGGAAGACGACCCGATACTGGAGGAAGCGGCGGCCGTCAGCGACGTTGGCATCCGCGGACCAGCGCGTGCGGCCGTTGCCAAGGGAATCCTGCTGCCCGCGAAACTCGACGCTCACCTGGGTTCCTGCCGGGGCTTGCGTGGCGATGATGGCCTTGTCGTAGTCTGGATTCGCGGAACCGGAGTCGATCCACCGGGACAACGCATCACTTCGGACCTTGGTTAGCTCGAGCTGGTAGTCATGCATGATGTTGTCGCCAGTCTGAGCCTGCTTGGCACGGAAGGGCTGGCTCGTGACGGCGAGGACGCGCGCGTCGGGGCGCGCACTCGACACGACCTTGAGGTAGACGACCTGGCCGTTGGCTCCTTTCGCTCTGGGGGCCGGGGCAACCTGGAAGTCGAGCAATAGACTCTCGGTTCCGTTGTAGGCAAATGGCGTGGCAATCGGATACGGAAGGTAGCCGTCGCTGCGCAGGTCCGCAGCCTTGATCGCATACTTGCCATCATAGAGTCGAACCGGGCGCTCGCCCGCGGCGACGTTCTGCGCAAACGTGCGCTTCAGTCCCGACGCAGGAAAACGAGGCAAGGCGCTACGCGGATCGACCGAAAAGTCGGGCACGACTTTCGAGTGGCTTACGTGGATCGCCAGCCGCGGATAGGAATCATCCACGACCTTGCCAAACGGCCGCCACTGAATCCCGGTCACCAGTTCCTCCACGCCCTTGGCGCCGATGTCGACCGCCCGCACGACCATCTGCGTGCGCTGACCGCGTCGATCGAGCGGCGAGGCGATCGGACTCCCAAACAGAACGCCGCGCCGCCCGTCGACGATGCGGGCGAGCCGCGTCGACGGGGCACGCGCCTGCAACCGGCCACGCACGGACTGATCGTAATCACCGCGAAGGCCAGAACGCACGGCATCATCGAAGCGCTCGACGATCGCGCGACGCCCGCCATGGATCGCAAGGCTCTCACCATTGGAAGCGCGGAACGCGCCGTTGGGACTCGACCGATCGATCACAAACGACTGACCAAACCACACGGTGCCGACGAGCGCCGGCACAGCGGGGACGGCAATGCGCAGTGAACGACGACCGATGGCGTCCAGGACGCCGACGTCCATCGTCGTCAGAGCCGGGGAAAGCCCCAGATAGAGGGTCTGTCCCGCGAACGACATGGGCCCGCCACGCAGATCGACCAACGTGAGAAACGGCAAACTCGGCGCGTCCAAAACCAGGCTGCCAACGCTCGAACCGGGGCGTGCGGCCGCCCCCATACGGTAGATAGGCTGTTGCGCAACGATTCCCGTCACGAGAAGGGCCGAGCCGGCCCAGGGAAGTAGTCGACTCATCAAGAGACTCCAGGGAAGAAAATGGACCAACGACTGGGTTCGATCGCGGCGACCACGTTGTCGGTCCGAGGCCGCCAACACCCTCTAGCCCCGCACCTCCGACTCGTAACGGCCTTAGAAGCGCGGCCGGCGTACGATCCTGGCACGTGGCTTGCCGGGAGGCCTCCGATACTGCTCCAAGCCCCTTCCCGTCCGCCAGAGACTCGCAAGATGACCATCCGCATCGCTCTCGCCCTCGCATTCTTGGTAACGGCCGCACCCGCACAAAGCGACTGCATCGACTGCCACATCAAGATCACGCCGGGGATCGTCAGGGACTGGAAGCTGAGCCATCACAACGGGAAGAACAACACGCGCCACGAAGACATCGGCTGCGAGATGTGCCACGGCGTGCGACACAAGAGCGCAGACGACGTGGATCGTGTGCTGACCGTCACCGTCGATACCTGCGGCGGCTGCCATAAGGAGCGCGCCGAACAGTTCAAGCGGGGCAAACACGCATTCGCCTGGGCATCTCTCAAGGCCATGCCGACCACGCACTGGAAGCCCATGGAACTTATCGACGGCATGAAGGGCTGCGGCGGCTGTCACAAACTTGGGATCAAGAGCGAAAAAGAGATCCTGCGCATCAAGAAGGAGGGGTCGGGTTACGGCTTCGCGTCGTGTGACGCGTGCCATACGCGGCACACGTTCTCGGTCAAGGAGGCGCGCGAGCCGGAGGCGTGCGCGACCTGCCACATGGGCTTTGACCACCCGCAATGGGAGATGTGGTCGACGTCGAAGCACGGCATCCGTCACGCGCTCAAGCGCCAGGGCGTCCTCTCCAAGGATGCGGCTGCGCCAACGTGCCAAACCTGCCACATGCCCACCGGCGATCACGAAGTGCGCACCGCCTGGGGTTTCTTAGGCGTGCGGACCGAGGGCCTCGCACCCTATCCTGGTGAGAGCAAGGAGTGGTGGACCGATCGAGTCACCATCCTCCAAGGCCTCGGCGTGCTTGACCCTAACGGCAAGCCGACCGAGCGCCTCGGCGTCGTCCAAGGCGCGCAAGTTGCGCGGCTCACCGCCAAGGGCTTCGACAAAGAGCGCAGCAAAATGGTTCAGGTCTGCACAGGTTGCCACTCGAGCAAGTTCGCTAAGGGAGAACTCGCCAAGGGCGACAAGATGATCCAGCACATTGATCGCCTCATGGCGCAAGCGATCCGCATCGTGGCCGGGCTCTACAAGGACGGGATCCTCAAGCAACCCAAGAGCTATGCCTATCCGTTCCCGGATCTATTGACATTCCACGATTCGCCGACGCCGATCGAAAACCGGCTGTTCACGATGCACCTCAAACACCGAATGCGCGCGTTCCAAGGCACGTTCCACGCCAACCCGGACTATGCGCTCTGGTACG
Source organism: uncultured Phycisphaerales bacterium (assembly GCA_964434515.1). GTDB lineage: Bacteria > Planctomycetota > UBA1135 > UBA1135 > CAYSWE01. The sequence continues at coordinate 2,856 of CAYSWE010000106.1, forward strand.
GCTGGAGCGAAATGCAGCAGGACCTGACCGAGATCAAGAGCATGGCCGCGGAAATGCGCAAGCTGGCCGGCAAGTAGCCGACTGGGCGCATCCGTGTGGACCGCAAGCCCTTGCAGCGGTCACCGGCGCCTTGCTGCCTTCCGCTTGGCCAAGAGGACCTCGAGTCCGGTCTCGGGCTTCGCGCCGACGACCACGCTGCGACTGCCGTAGGCACGATGCCCATCCTTGCCATGCCAACTGGCGCTGATCCGATATCCGGATTGGATCGGTACGGACACTGAGAACTCGCCTTCGGCATTGGTCGTCAAAGGCACCGTTCGTGACAGGCCATTGCGAAGGTGACCGAGTCCTCCTGTGGATGCCATCGGCGTGAGCGAAACCACGGCGCCAGCAAGGCCCTTGCCGTCCGCGTCGATCACCCGCCCGGCGATCGTCGTCGAGACCGGCAGCCGCATCGTCTCGCCCCCCTTCGCAAGCGTCTCAGCCGAAAGCGTCTTCGCCACGCAGAGCCAGCCGCGCTTCGCGAGCACTCCAAAGCTGCCGGATTGTGGCAACAAGACTCGGAAACGCCCGTCGCGATCGCTGACAAAAGGAAAACCGTAGTAGACGCCAATCCCACCACGAGGATGCATCGACGTGTCACCGAGGACAATCTCCGCGGCGCGCGCCGGTCGATGATCGGGGTGCTGCACGGCCAAGCCGGCGACGGGGTGCTCCGACAAAACGAAGTCGCCGATGTCCGGCTCACGGGGAGGTTTGACGCCGCGCGCAAGCCACGCGAGCCGTGCCGGCGGAACTCCCCGGACCGTCAACCGCGCGCAGGTCGGTGCATCGAGCATATAGACGATCCTCCACGCACACGAAGCGTGCAGCCCGCCGATGCGAAACCGCCCGTGCTCGTCGGTGTGAACGACGCGCGCCGACCGCGTGTGCGAGTACGACTGTCTGCCGGTCGGCAGCGGCGAGAAAAAATAGAGCCGCGCCTGCGCCAGAGGCTTCCCCGGTGAGGAGAACAAGCGTCCAACGATCGACCGCCCCTTCTCGCACACGATCCTCACGTCGGCAGGCAGCCGATCCTTCGGCTTCGCGCCCAGGGCCAAGCCCGGCCCCATCTTGGACGTGCGCCCGGTCTCGGCCATGCCCGACGCGAGGCATCCGATGTGGCCCGGCACACGAGCAACGCGCGACCGCCACCGGATGAGTGGAAGCACGAAGGCGCGGCCGCTCGCATTTGTCCGCCCCCGTTCGAAGCGGAGCCCGCCATACTCCTGCCAGACTTGCGCATCGGGAACGGGCTTGCCCTCGCAGCGGACATCCACGACCAAGAGCTTGGGCTCGGGCAGATCGACGACGACTTGTGCCTCGCGACCAGTCCTGAGCGGCGTTTCGACGAGCGGAAGACCGTCCCGGCTCCGAACGACCAACACGGGCTCTGCACCCGGCACAGGGACGTAGCCCAAACGACCGTCCGCGGAGGATTCGAGTTCGACTCGGAACGTCCGATCGCCCGATACCAGCTCGAACCGAAGCGGCTCGTAGGCCCGCCAAGCGTCGCGATGCTCCAGCTGTATGGTTGAGACGCCGGGATACGAAGTCGTCTCGCGTAGTCGCAGCGGCACACCCGTCACGACCCCGGTCGCGATCGCAGTGGCGCGGAGGTGCTCAGCGGAGCGCTGCCAAGCCCAAGCCCGATACGCACAGCCCTTGCGCAGCAGAACACGGAAGCGGCCGCGAGCGTCGGTCGTCACCGCGACGATATCAGCCTGTCCAAGCAGCGGAGCCCGCGCCAATGGACGCGAAACGAACTCGACGTGAGCACCAGCCCAGGCCTTGCCCGCGCGCGTGCGTACGATACCGATCGTGCGGCCGCGCAAACCGTCATCCTGCGGCGGTGCAGCTAGACCAGCGAGGCAGACCAGAACTCCGAGCATCACCACAGAATCACTTGTCCTTGGTCTTCGCGTCCGCGGTCTTCGCCTTGTGACGACCGATCTGGGCGTCCGTCAACGGCAGTTGCAGATCCTGCCGTTGCGGCCAAGACGCGCCGGTCTCGGGAAGAAACACGTTCCGCCCCGGCGAGCTGTACCAACGCCCATCGACACACAACCGCGCCGAGAGATAGTACGAAAGCCTCGCCGAAGGCAACCCGATCCGGTACATCCCCTGCGCATCCGTCACGACAACACGCGCCGCAAGCATGCGACGGAATCTCGACCGCCCTGGAGAACTCGGGCCGAGCACGTTCGCCCGAACGAGGGCACCCGCCACCGGGGTCCCGGCCTGCGTCGTGATCCGCCCCACGAGCAAGAACGACGCGGGTACCCGCAGCTCAAGATCCTGCACCCTCACCCCGGGCTCTGCCTTCAGCTGCCCAACCACGAAGCCGCCATCATAGATCGCCGCAAGACCGAGCAACTTGGTGTCGGCAACCAAGACCGAGAGTCGGCCGACCTGGCTCGTCACAAAGTGCTGTGGCAACGAAGTCGCTAGCGCGACCTTGTCGTTCTTCTTCCCAGTGTGGATCTCTGCGAAGTCGCCGCGTTCGCCAATGACAATCTCGGCGTGCGCTGCAGGAAATCCATCGGGCCTCCGCACCGTGAAGTTCACCCGGCCTAGAGCCTGCAGGTCGACGTCGCCGAGATCCAAGTCACCCTGCGCTACGCCCACGCCCAACCACGCGATCGGGTGCATCGGCTCACGGCTCGTGCTGCCAAGCAGCCGGCGCTGCTCGGCGTCCAAAACCGCACAAAGGCGATAGCCAAACCTGGGTCCCCAACCGACGCTGGAGAATCGGCCCTGCGCATCGGTCTCGAGCCGCTCCGGTGCGAAGTTCAGATAGGAGGATCGAGACTGGGGGTTGCCGAGACTCACGTAGAGCAACAGCGGAAGCTTCGCGAGGGGCTTTCCCGCAAAGACCACGCGCCCCCGGACCCGGCACCCCGGAGAGTAAACCTTGACGGTCTGGTCGGGCTTACCCGCTTGCTCGAGCTTGTCGAGGTCGCGCTTCACGAGCCGCGCAAACCGAATCGACTTGCCGAAGTGGGCCATGGCCACGCGCTCGCCGTGCACGCGCAGATAGACGTAGCTGCTCGCGGCCCCGACCGAGCGCGACGGAACGGTAATGCTCAGCCGCGCGTAACCGGATTTGCGCACGCGACCCGCAAGCATCCACCCCCCCCTCTGCGCGCCATAGAAAATCCGCTGCCACACCTGGGCCCCAGAGAAGTCCGTGCCTTGCCCTGGGTACGGCACAACCCGAATGAGGAAGCCATAGCGCTTTGGCATCGAGAGCGATAGCTCGGCCGAGCCTCGGATCGAAGACGGCAGATCGAACGGACGCACCATGACGGGGCTGCCATCGTTGCCATAAGCCTCGATCCGGGTCTCCACCCTTGGCATCGCTGGGAGCCGCGCGCGCCGCTTGGCATCGAACTCGATGGGGAAGACGATCGCGTCGCCGTCCCGTGCCCAGGGTCGGACCCGGCCGACGAGTGCAAAGCGGAGTGGCTCGCGATCCTTCCAGGCTTCTCGCTCACGCAAGGTCAGCGTAGCTTGCCGGCACACGAGCGGCTCCTGCCGGAGCCGCACGATGTCGCCGCCAGTGACGCCTCGGACGGCCTTCGTACACAGATAATGCCCATCGACCGGCTCGCTGTGCGCCCACGCGACGTAACTGTTCCCAGGGATCAACATCGCCTGGAATCTCCCCCGCGAGTCCGAACGTACGCGAACGGTGTCCAGGACCGGCAGCGAAACACCCGCCAGTGCGGACATAAAAACGACGCTGGCTCCCGACCACGGCTTGCCGCTCGCCGCTAGCACAGTCCCACGCACACGGGTACGAGCCCCGTGCTCGACTTGCTGCGCCATTGCGGGCGAGGCCGCGAGCGTTCCAGCGATCCACAGGGCAAACAGCATTCGAACGGCGACGCGTCATCTCCAAGGCATTCAGCCGAGCCCGTAGGACTCGGCGAAACGACCACTGTACGACGACGACGCCCGGCACGCCACCGCGAGGCAATGCGACCCGGGAACGACTATCCCGACAGATCGCTGAGATTTGCCCGAGCGTCGGCATGCTCCGGGTCGATCCGCACCGCGTTCTCGAAGCAGACGCGCGCATCGGCGGCGCCGCCGTTCTGAAATCGCGCCACGCCGAGGTTGTTCCAGATCTCAGCGTCGTTGGGGTTGAGCTCGGCCGCCTTGAGGAAGCCGCGCTCCGCCTCGGCGAAGTTGTGCTGGCCAAAGCGCAGCATCGCCAGGTTGAACCACCCCTCGGGGTTGGTTGGATCTTTTCGAATGACGAACTCGAAGTCCTCCGCGGCATCGTCATCCCCCGTGAGGTAGCGGAGGAAACCGAGCTGATTGCGGTACTCGACCTCGTCCGGGTCCATCGCCACGGCCATCCGCTGGTGCACGAGTGCCTCCTCGTACTTGCCCTGCGAACAATACGCCTCGCAACACACGCGATGGACCGACGCGAGGTCTCCTTCGAGCACGTGCAGTCGATCCAGGACTTCTGGAAGGACCTGCATCTGCATGCCGTCCGGATCCGCCTGGATCCGCGTGGGAATCTTGGGAAACCCGGATACCGCGCGGTCGTCCGGCGTCGTCGTGATGCTCGCTATCGTCATGATCATGCTCCTTGATGCCCGGGGACGCACAGAGCTGGGACACTCCGCGCGACACTTCGAGCCGCTACAGCCTTCTGTTCTGAACTCTCTTGCTCTGTCTCTTCACACAGCATGTTTGCTCGCAATGCCCACGTACCGGCCGCTTCGGTCTGCCCCAATCGCTCGAGCAGCCGAGCGCCATGTGCGCGGACGACGGCGGATTCGCCAAAGTCGACGAGGCGCATCCCAAGCACCTCGAAGGCGCGTACCGGATCACCCTTGGCCAAGGCGACCTGGGACTGCAGGACCACGGCGGGGTCCCATTCGGGGTTCGCCGACACCGCTCGCTCGAGCACGTGTTCGGCCTCGTCCAAGTCTCCGAGCGCAAGCCAGCACGAGGCCAACCCGGTCAGCGCAATCCAGCTCGTGACGCCTGGCTGCACGGGGACCACGAGCGGCGCATCGCCAAAGCCGAGCAGCGTGCGATAGTGCTGCAATGCTTCGATATAGCGCCCACAATTCGCCGCAGCGCTCGCGGCGATGTAGTGCAGGTTGGGTGTCGGCACAAACGAACGCAAGGCCGCCCGACAGACGCGATCGGCGTCGCCGATGCGTCCCTCGCGCAGATACTCGAGGCCAAGCAATGCGGCGACTTCACCGGCGAACGGTAGCGACGCATAGCGATCGGCGATTTCCACATCCAGAAGCTCGAGCGCCCGCTCGAACACCGGCACGATCTCCGATCGAGGCCGTCCGAGCATGCGCAGAAAATCACCATACTTGTAAAGACAATAGGTGTTGTCCGGAGTGTCCGCGAGCTGCTTCAAGAACAAGCGTAGATTGCGATCCTTCTTACCACGCGTGTCGATCACATCCTGCGTGTAGCCGCGGTGAATGACCTCGACATCCGACGGCGACAGCACCAGCCCGAGTGTGGAACTCAGCTCGACAAGCGAGGGAACGACCTGTTCGTGAATCGCGTACCGGTATTCGATCCCCACAAGGTTGCGGAACATGCGCACCATGGTCACACCGCGGCTCACACCGAGTTCGTGCTCGTTGATGAAGCGCATGTGGTAGCCACAGGCGCGCTCGTTCCGCGCCAGGTCCAGCACGTGCTGCGCGCTCGCCACCGTCAGCTCCTCGTCGGCGTCGAGGACAAGGATCCAGTCGCCGGTGGCATGAGCCAGGCCAACGTTGCGTGGAACGGAAAAGTCATCGACCCAAGGCGAACGCACGACGACGGCACCATACGACTCCGCGATCTCGACGGTCCGGTCGGTCGAACCGGTATCCACGAGCACGATCTCGTCCACACAGGACTTGGCGCTCCGCAGACAGTCGCCGAGGAACCGCTCCTCGTCGCGCGCAATCATGCAGAGTGTGATCGTGGGGTCACGAGCCTCGACTTCCCAAGGCGGCGGCGCAACGTCCTCGGGTGCCTCGACCATCTCCGGAACCAGCGTATCGATCTCGGACCACCGAGAGAGGAGCTCGTCCGCGTCCTCAGCCGCGCTGGCACCGTGCCGCACGCCGGGCCCCTGCCATGCATCCTCGAGATCCACCATCCGGACCGCCGGACCACAGCATGCGATCCGCATGACCCACTCCTCGCCGGCGACCAAGTCCGAGTCGACCGCAAAGGGGAGCGGACCGACATCGAGAGCCAAAGCCCGGTCGATCATGATCCCGGCAAGGCCATGAGTCGCGCCAGCGCTGGCTTGCTCCGGAAGCACGGGGCCCGTAGTTGTGGCAGCCAAGAGTCGCTCGAACTGGCCCGCATTCGGCGTGTCGCCGGCGCGCACCAACCAGAGCACACGGCCAGAGCTGCGCGTGAGCGCTGCGTTGAATGAGGTGGCCTCGGTCGACTCCGGCTCGCCGACAACGACCTCCCAGGTACTCGGAAGAAACTCGAGCGCCGCGTGCGTACGCGCGACCCTGTCGGGCGCATCCGACGTCTGGGAAACGAGAACGGACCCGACAGCCGAGCCGGACTTGCGTGCCCGCACGAGTATGCGTTCGGCGGGCCGCTCGTACATCCAGCGCGTCGCGCACACACCGATCTGCATGAGCGAGCGAATTCCGTCCACGTTGAGCGCGTGATCCCAGCGTCGCATCCGCTGCACATCCTCGACCACGAATCCCGCGGCGAGCAAGGCGTGCACTACGCGCGGAATCGAGAACGCGATCTCGACGTCGCTCTGCGCATTGTGGGGATCGAGCATAGGTTCGCGCCCATCCAGCGCCGCGTGCACCCGCGACGGCGCGAATGCGTGCTGCAGGGAGAGCAAGAGGCAACCACCCGTCTCGATCCGATCGGCAAGCTCGCAGGCGCGGATCTCGATACCACCGAACTCTTCCGGCCAATGCGACACAATGGCTTGCGCGAACGTGCCAACCGACGGATCCAGCGGCCCGCGCACATCGCCAGGCTCACCCGGCAACTCGAGCAGCGGCGCGCTCGAATCCACCCACGCCCTAGGGCTGGCTATGGGTGAACCGAAGCCACACACGTTGCGAGCGTCGATCTCGATCTTCCGATGCACTACTCTCGGTGACCTGCCGTGAAACTACTGGGGAGGGGAACTCCCGGTATCGGCAGGAGTTCCGGCGCGGCTGAAGGACATTGGAACATGAAACACAGCGGCTACTCTCAGGCCGAGCGTGCACGAATCGAGGCTGCCGCCACGAGCGCGGGCTGGACCGCGCAGATTCTCGACAGCTGCGCGTCGACCCAGGACGTCTGCCGCGACCGGGCCAAGGCTGACGGGGACTCCGGCGGGCCGCCGCACCTGGTGCTCGCATCCAGCCAAACCGCCGGACGTGGCACGCACGGCCGTCGCTGGGACCAGGACGTCGACACGGACCTCGCCATGAGCGTGCTCGTGGCACCGCGAGCCCGCTATCCCCAGATCGGCCTACCCATGGCGTTCGGCGCGGCACTGCACGCACTCGTCGGAAAACTCGCTGGCGTCGAGGCCGAGCTCGACTGGCCCAACGACTTGACGATCGGTGGCAGGAAGGCAGCCGGCGTCTTGATCGAGGGGACGCGTGACGGTCGCTTCGTCTGCGGCGTTGGCCTCAACGTCAACCGAACGAGCTTTCCCGAGGAGCTACGCAACCAGGCAACCAGCCTCGCGCTCGCAACGGGGACTCCACAGGACCGCGCCGTGTGGGCCGCAGCCCTGATCCACCGGCTCGCCGATGCGCTGGGCCGCCTCGAGGACGGCCGCGCGCGCGAGGTCTACGACGCCTTCGCCGCGGGTCTCGGCAAGCTCGGCCAGCGGGTACAGGTGAGGACCGGCGCACACACGTTTGCGGCGCGGCTCACCGGGTTGGACGCAGATGGCGTGCGCTTCGAACTCGATCCCGGCGAAGTGCTCGCGATCGACCGAATCACCGAGTGACCCCGCGCTCAGTTGCGCCAGGGGACCCGGATGGCGCCGAGCTCGCCGGTCGAGGAAGCGCGAATCTCCACGGCAAGCGACACAAACCACTCCTGAGAGTCGCCGAGCTTGCCGTTGGCATTCCGATCCACTCCGGCCTCGAGCCGGTAGGTGCCAAGCGGAACGCCCGCGAACGCGAAGCGCCCCTTGTCGTTGGTGCTGACCCGCACAACACGGTTGGTGCCTTGCCACAGTTCGACGATTGCCTTGCTCGGAGCGGGTGGGATCGGCTTGCGCCAGGACACCTCAAACGGCACCGCGCCGCCATTCGATTGGAGCACGAAGAACTCTCTGTACTTACGGACCGGGGCCTTGCTGCGATCGACCCGAACGATGAGCTTGGCTGGCGCGGTCGTCGTATCCAGGGAAGTCGTGACCCACCTGGAATCCTGCTTGTCGGGGACGACGGCTAACCCCTTCAACAGCCGGCCGCCGGTATTGGTCACAGCAAAGGTAAACTCCGGCTCGTTGTCGGCGAAGACGTGCCCGCGTGGCGACACTTCGGAACGCGGTGGCTTGTTGAGCTCCTTT
>CAYSWE010000107.1:0-11367 GCA_964434515.1 uncultured Phycisphaerales bacterium
CGAAGATCGTCATCATCCGGCTCAGGTCGAGATAGAAGACATCCTGAGCCTCGTCGAAGGTCCGACACTGACGCACGTAGCGATCGGTCAACTCGTGCACTTGCTGCTTGAGCCGGTGGAGCGATTCGGCTTCGCGCACGCGCCGTCGACCGCCCGATCCGCGCCACCGCTCGGTCAGATCGCGCAGCATGGCAACATGCGCGGCGAGGTCCTGCTCGAGCGGGCGGGCGATGAACTCGCGCGCACCGACGCGCATCGCCGCGCGCAGGCTGTCGGCGGATTCGTCGGCAACGATCGCCACGATGGCCGGAGTCGAAACCGACGAAGTCACGGCTTGCGCCAGTCGCCCGCCGAGCTTCCCATTCTCGATGACCAATACGTCAGGATCCGACTGCTCCAGCGCACGTGCGGCGAACTCCGCCTCGGAGCGGATCACGTTCACGCCACTCTCGAGCAGAGCGGACTCGAGCAAGGACAGACTCGGGTCGCCATCGGCTACGATGAGAATCTGTCCCGCAATGCGCGGCATGCGCTCCTCTCAGTCCAAACTCGGAGCGCCGCCCGTGTCGGCGGAACTCGCATCCCTGGTCAATGACGTTCTCTTCCCGGGCAAACGCCCGCTCTGGCGCGGTCAGGAACTAGCCTGAATCGACTGCAGCGCAGCATCCTCGGTCTCGTAGATGTTGAGGTGCTTCGAGATCCGCATGATGTCGAAGATCTTGATGATGAACGGCTTGATGTTCGTCAGGTAGAGCTTCGCCGAGCGAGCCGCCGTCAAGTTGTTCGCCGCGATGACGAGACCGACACCGCAGGAATCGATGATCTTGACGTTGTCCAGGTTGAGAACGAAGTGTTGGAACCCCTCTTCGATCTTGGACCCGATCAACTCCTTGAGACTCTCTTTCAAGGCGTCGGTGACGTAGAAGTTCAGGCTCCGGTCGTTGAACGAGAGGATCACGACCTTGTCTTTCTCAAGACAGGTCACGGAAATGCCCTGACTCTTCTTTCCAACGATGTCCATGTATGCACCCAGGGATCTGAGGTAGTTGCCTTCTCTGCGGGTTCTCCGCCCCGCAGTTTCGGCAGTGAAACGTCGACGCCCTCTATCGGAACGAACCCCTGGATGGGTTGAGTCGTTTCACTCCGACTGGATGAGAACACCAGACCTTCGCCTCAGACTCAGCGCGGCGGCGAGACCCGGTCGAACGTGCGAAGCTGACCTTGTGCAGGCCCTACGATCTCTTGCCGTGGCGCACGCCGACGTTCGCACGTCCCATGTCTCTGAGGCGCGCGGGCGTCTTGCGTAAGCCGAGTTCGTTGGCCTTGGCCAGGACACTCTTGATGCTGCGGCCGAGTTCCTTCGCTACGTCGAGATTGGCCCGACTTGGATAGATTCGCCGCAGAGCTTGGATCTCGTCTCGGGTCCAGCGCGGCATGCGGACGCGTGGCATTGGTTGGATCTCGACGATCGGCTCGAGAAACGGGATCCGAACCGACTCGAGTCGCCGGTCCTTGCCGAGACACAGCAAGCGTGCGCGTTTGCGGACTGCTGCGAGGCTCCGTCCGGTCACCACCGCCACGGCCCAATCTTCGCGCGATGAGTAAAACGCCTTGAGGTAGCCGATCTCCCAGCGCTCGAACCGTCCGCGCCTGGATCGAGCGGCCCAGGCCTCGAGCACGCTCGCGACTTCCTCGCCCGGCCGGCCAAGCACGAGCGCCATCGTGTCAAGATCCGCGACGCCGACCATCTCGCGCAGGGTCGCCACCTCGTCGGCAGACCACGCGCCCGTGCGGCAGCGGGACCCGAGCAGCTGATTCGCTTTCTGACAGACGGTCTCCGGCGTCCGTCGCAAGTCCCGCGCAAGTTGACGCAGTGGCCGTCGACCGAAGCATCTGCGTAGCTTCGTCAGCTCCTCAACCGACCAGTTGCCTCGCTTGAGCATTCCGCCTGGCCCTCCACCAAGACTTCGACGCCACGACACTCGTGCTTCGAGCACACGCTGTCATCGGATGGTCCCTATCATTCCTTGGCGACGCCGCTCTTGCCAGTCGTGGGATTCAGAGAATTGCGGCCCTACCGGCGAATCATCGAGCGTCGCTGACTCGAGTGGCCCGCCGCAGAAGCTCTCGAACCTCCGCAGCCGTCGCCAACGCGGAGGCCTCGTCCCAGATCGCGCGGCACTCCTCCATCGAACGCGACCGGATCGCCAACTTCACCGGCGGAAAGAAGACCGGCGTCATACTCAGCCGCCTGAACCCCATGCCAAGCAGCAGGGGCGTAAAGTCCGACTCACCCGCGATCTCACCGCACAGCGAGATTGGGACGTTGGCCGCATCCGCCTTGGCGACCAAACTCGCAAGAAAGCCAAGCACACCTGGATGGTACGGGTCATACATCGAAGCTACGCGCGGGTTGTCGCGGTCCACGGCAAGCAGATACTGCACCAGGTCGTTGCTTCCAACGCTCACGAAGTCCACTTGTGCGAGCACGTGCTCGAGCCGCACGGCGATCGCCGGCACCTCGATCATGATCCCAAACATGAGGTCGTCACCGACCTCTACGCCATCGGCGCGTAGGTCGCGGATCACCTCATCGATGATGCCGCGCGTCTCCTGCACTTCTTCCACCGTGGTCACCATCGGCAGCAGAATCGACACGGGACCGCTTGCGCTCGTCCGGACGAGTGCCCGAATCTGCGTGTAGAGAATGTCGCGCCACTGCAGCATGAGGCGCAGGCCGCGCCACCCAAGGACCGGATTGCGCTCGGCCGGCGTCCGAAAGTATGCGAGGGGTTTGTCGCCACCGACATCCAGCGTCCGAAACGTCACGCGGCGCCCGCGCATGGCTTCGACGACCTCGACATAGAGCTTGAGCTGCTCCTCTTCGGAGGGAAACATCAGCCGTTCCATAAAGGCAAACTCGGTGCGAAACAGCCCCACACCGTCACAAACCCCTGCCTCCAACGTGCTGAGCTCGCGGATGGACTCCACGTTGCCGAGCAGCTCGATCCCGACATCGTCCGTCGTCACCGCCGGCGAGAGTCGCACCTCGAACACTCGCTTCTCTGAGGCTTCACGCTCGCGCATGCGCTCGCGATAGACCTCGATGCGCTCATCGGTAGGCTCGACGATCAAACGTCCGCGGTCGCCATCGAGAATCACGACATGCCCCGCGGGCAGCTTGACGAGGTTCTGCTCTAGCCCAACGAGGCAGGGAATCCCCAGCGACTTCGCCAGGATCGCACCGTGCGAATAACGTCCGCCCTCGCCCATGAGAATGCCACGAACGTGATCCGTATCGATCACACCGAGATCACTGGGCAGAAACTCATCCACAGCAAGGATGAAGTCCCCCTCCGTCGCACCCAGTTCCTCCCGATCGCGGCGCAGCAGCATGTTCAGGATTTGCCGCCCCACGTCGCGAATGTCCGCGGCCCGCTCTCGCACCGTGGCACTATCGACCGACTCGAAGATCTTCTCATAGCGCGTCACCACGCGCTGTAGCGCAACCTCCGCGTTGATGCCCTCGCCCTCGATGAGTTCGCGCACGTCCTTGCGAATGTACGGATCGGTGATCAGCGCGATGTGTGCGTCGTAGATCCCAGCGATGCCGGCGGCGCCATCCACGTCCCGCGTCAGTCTCTCCTTCAGCGCCAGCAGGGCCTCGCTCGCCCGCTCACAGGCCTGATCAAAACGCTCGCACTCCGCCGCGGCCTGGTGCTCGAAGATCTCGACCGTCGGGATAAACTCGCCGACGTTGCGGTGATGAAACACCGGCGCAATCGCGATACCCGGAGCGGCGCTGGGAGCGTTGATCTCTCTACTCATCGGACTCGACCTTTCGGATTCCATTTGTCGACATCACGGCGTCGGCATCATCCAAGCCTCGGTGTCATCACGGCGTCGGCGTGGGCGCTGCAGTCGGCACTACGCAAGTCGGCGTCCGAGCTGCCCGGCGATTCTGGGCTCCCGCCCGACTCGATCAAGCCAAACGGCAGACAGATCCGATAGAGAATCCAACAGTACCCATCTAGACGACGGTGGGGCTGCACACACCGAGCAGGAGCGGACTTCGATGGTCAGGGCCAGCACCCAGGAACTCCAGGAATCTCTGGACCAAGCGTTCGACTTGGTGGAGCAACAGACGTTCCAGGCATCCGTTGCTGTCGACGACGAGTTCGTCGATGAGGAGTCGTTCGCGGAAGTAGCGCCGCCGCCGACGCCGAAGAGTTCGAGCCTGGCGACGTATCTCGGGATGACGCTGCTGCTGGCGAGTTTCGCGCTGGCCGTAGCTCCGCTGTTCGCGCCGGAGGCGATGCTCGTCAAGATCAACGCACTTGGCCTAACGCCTGCCCTGCTGTTTCTCACGGGCGTCATGGTAACAGGATTGTCGTTGGCGCAGTCGGCCAACCACCAGCGCGCCCAGGCACACCTCTCGGGAATCGTCTGCAGCGAACTCTGCCAGGTGCGGCAGGACGTCACGACGATGATCGCCGAGGCTAGGTCATCGACGCCGGGTGAGCAAGCAAACGCTGCGCGCTACGACGAGATCGTCGCAAACTATCAGAAGCAAGACGCCATGCTCGGCAGCCTGACCAAGGCCGTCCGCATGCACAACAAGCCTCTCGTCGACTTGCTCGGCCTGGCCAACGACATCCTCAAGAAGCATGAGGACGCGGAGAAGCACCTGCTGGGGATCAAGTTCGACGTCGAGGCGATCGAACGCACCGGCCGCGATGCGGGAACGTTGGCGGAACGCCGCTGGGAAGGCCTCGCACAGCGGATGACCACGGGCGACACCGAGGTCGAGGCTCGCCTCAGCGCATTGGGCAAGACCATCATCGAGCACCTCGAGCCGCACATCCTCGGCGAGTCGAAGCGCCTCAACGGCGAACTCGAAACGCAGTGGGAACTCATGCGTGAAGAGCTCGAGCACGGTCTACGTCGACTCGGCAAAGAGACACGCGAGGAGGTCCAGACAGTGGCTCGCCAGATCGAACGCATCGAGGCGGGCGGTGGCAGCGCCGAGATCGGTCGCCTCAAGAGCGTCATCGAGCGACTCGCGAGCGGTATCGAGGATGGCTCGCATAGCGCAGGCTCGGATCCGCTCGCGCTCGCGCAGATCCAGCAGGGCGTAGGGAAGCTCGTGCGCATGGTCGAATCCATGGAGCACGCACCGCGCCCGCCCCAGAGCGCTGCCGAGAGCCAACCGACCAGCGCGCCGGCCGCGCCAAAGAAGACCCAGGCCGCACGCGCGGCCCCGGACAAGCCATCGACCAGCAGCACGGGAAAGAAAGGCAAGCACGTGCTGAGCGCAATCGAACGGCTAAAGCAGATGCGCGGCGGCTGAGCCGCACGCCGGTCCTCTACCGATCGAACAAGGCATCCAACCCGTCCGCCGGGCGTGCCATGGGTTGCGAACGCGGTTGGCCAGCGTACGACTCGGCCGGGTTCTGGGTATCGACCGGACTGCTCGCATCGTGCTTCTGGGCCAGCTCGTCGACCGGATAATGGAGCTTCGTCTCCGGATCGCGTGACCCGACCATCAGCACCATGCACGGCCCATCGCCTGCACCGACGAAGACGTGCCGCGTATCCTTGGGGCAATGGACGTAGTCCCAGGCGCGCAGTTTGCGCTCCTGCCCCTCGATCACGACCAGACACTCGCCGGCCAGCACGAGGAAGCCCTCTTGCTCGCTTTCCGAATGATAGTGGCAGGCCGGCTTCCCTGGCTGGAGCACGTGCAAGTTGATCCCGAAGTCGCGAAAGCGCATGTCGCCTTCGAACGCGCAGAACGCGCCAAACTTCTCGTTGCGGAACCAAGCCGTCTCGCGCGCATTGACGATGAACCACCCGTCCCCCTGCGGACGCTTGCCTTGGGGTAGATTCTCGAACCTCGCTTCCTCGACCATCGAATCACTTCCTTCTTGGTTGCCCTGTCCGGCAATCGCGTCCGAGCGGAGTTTATCCGATCCGACCCTCGACTTCCCGCGCCACGTACCGAGACTAGGGCCATGCCAATCGTCTGCATTACGGGCGCGTCTGCCGGGATCGGTGAAGCCACCGCAGAACTGTTCGCACGCGAGGGCTGGGCCGTCGCGATCGGTGCGCGTCGCACAGCCCGCCTCGAGGAGGTGGCCCGGCGGCTCGCGGAACTCGGCGCCAGCGCGGTGTTTCACGCCAAGCTCGATGTCACCCAAGAGGCCAGCATCGAAGAGTTCGTCTCCGCCATGACCAACACGCTCGGGACGCCTGACTGTCTCGTCAACAATGCGGGTCTCGCGCGCGGTGCCGAACGCGTCGCCGAGGCCGATGGCCGCGCCTGGCGCGAGATGATCGAGACGAACATCTTCGGCCTGCTGTGGATGACGCGGCGCGTGCTGCCGGCCATGCTCGAACGTGGCTCGGGACATCTGATCATGATCGGCTCGGTCGCCGGTCATTTGGGCTACGCCGGCGGGTCGGTCTACTGCGCAACCAAGAGCAGCGTGCGGTCGATCTGCGAAGCTCTGCGCCTCGAGACACTCGGACGCGGCATCCGCGTGACGAGCGTCGACCCCGGTGCCGCCGAGACCGAGTTCAGCCTGGTCCGCTACTCCGGCGACGCGGACAGCGCAGCGAAGGTCTACGCCGGCTTCGAACCCCTGCACGCCATCGATGTCGCCGAGTGCGTGCTGTTCGCCGCCACGCGGCCCGACCACGTCAATCTGGATCAGATCCGCGTGATGGCAACGGCGCAGGCCGACCCGTGGCATGTGCACCGCGTAGCACCGGAGTAAGCGCAACCGTGTCACGTCGGGTTGGACGCCGCATCGCGCGCCGGATCGCACTCCTGGGGCTGTCGTTCTTCGCGGCGGTCGTCGCGCTCGAAATCGTCGTACGCATGTTCGATCCGTACGGCGTGAGCCACTTCCGCGACATGCAGCGCTACGTAACGAAATACTGTGACGTTGTCGGTCCACCGCGCATTTTCCGACAACGACCCAACACGACCATGCGCTTTCGTGGGTTCTCGATCACCACCAACTCGATGGGCTTCCGCGGCGCCGAGCTCGCGCAACCGAAGCCGGCTAACGAATACCGCATCCTGTTCGTCGGCGATTCGGTCGTGCTCGGCTGGGGTGCGCGGCGGGAGGACTTGTTCGTGACGCTGGCCGAGGAAGAACTCAACGCCAACGCGCCCAAGGGTCGCCGCTTCCGCTGCATCAACTCCGGCCACAACCAGTACGATACGGTTCAAGAAGCCGCGCTACTGGCCGAACTCGGGCCGAAGATCGAGCCGGACGCGGTCTTGCTGGTCTACATCTACAACGACACCGAACCGACGCTCCGCGTATGGAACGAGCTGCAGCGCCTGTCCAAGCTGCCGCCACCAGGCTGGTTCGCTCGAACCTGGGGCTGGACTCGCAGCGTGCTGTTTCAAGGCCTCAACGGCGTGGCGATCTACATGGCCGCGGCGGCACGCGAGCGCACCCAGCGCGGCACGCGAGACCTATCCGCCCCGCAGATCGATGCCGAGGGGTGGCGACGATCGAGTGACGCACTCGGTGCCATCCGCGATTGGTGCGCCGCGCGCAAGATCCCGTTCCTCGTCCTCGATCACACGCCCCCGGGCGCCATCCCACAGCTGGACCTGCGACTGAAGGAACTCGGCGTGCCGCACCTACCGTTTCACTTCACGCACGAGGAGCAGGCTCGCCCGATCCGACATAGCCGCGCCGATGCGCACGCCAATGCACTCGGGCATCGCCTCCTGCTCGACAAGCTGCGGCCAGCGCTGCACGCGCTGGGGCTCGCCACTCGATGACCAACGCCCGGCGAGGTGCGTTGCGCACGGCGGCCACCGCGGGCTTGGTATTCGTCGGCTCCTTCGCACTGTTCGTTGTGCTCTTGCAGCGCCAACCCTACGGCGATGGGATCACCTATCTCGACTACTTGAGCGAAGGACATCTCGTCGCCCACCACTTGCTCTACCTGCCGGCCATGCGCTTGTTCAGCGACGCCGCGGGCTGGTTTGGCGTCCCACTGCGCAGCGCCGCGTTCGCATTCTCGGCGTTCGCCGCCGCGATCGGCAACGCCCTGCTCTATCTGCTGCTAGCAACCTCGCGCGCGCTACTCCCTACCCCCAGCGCTCGCCCCCTGCTGATCACGGCCTTGGTGGCCACGAGCCCATCGCTGTTTTTCTTCGCCACGCAACTCGAGAACCACGCACACCACTACGCTTGGGTCGTGCTGACGCTCTTCGTAGTCGATCGAGCCCTCGCCAGAGACTCCTGGCTCCTCTGGGGGCTTGCGGGGATTGCGCTGCTCGGCGCGTTCACCAGCCACTCGTCGGTCGCGCTGCTCTGCCCGGCGCTGTTGGTGACGATCCACGTCCTCCGTGCTGGCAGGCTTTGGCGATTGCCGGCGGCGCGCGAGGCCGCAGCCCTCGCAATCCTGTTCGGCCCGCTGTTGGTATTCAAGCTGCTCGAAGGTCGCATCCGGGTCGACCTGCTCGGGAGTGACGCGGCATTTCGACACGACACGTCGCTGGAATTCATGCTCAGCCTGCTGGCCTGGCGCAGCGTGGGTACCTGGCTCGACTATCTCGCCAAGGAGCTGTTCCTCCCAGCTTGGGGCCTACTCTGGAGCCTCGCCATCCTTGCAGTCCAAACACGGCGCGGACATCGATCGCCGCTATGGCTGCTCGGCCTCGCGTTCTTGCCCTACGTTCTCGTCTTTGGGCACTGGAACGTGCGCGAGCATGGTGCTTACTATACCGCGTGCCTCCCGGCCTGCGGCCTCGTGCTCGCCCGCCTGCTGCGTGACGCGCGCCGCGACTTGACGATCGTGCTCACGTTGGTCTTGCTTGGGCAGCTCGCGTTCTCGACCTGGTCGGTCGCCACCTACGTGGACCGAATCGAAGCCACCGGAACGCCCGCATGGGAGTACGCCCGCGACGCGGCCGCCGTCGCCCCGGACGGGACTGTCCTCTGCTGGAGCGGCGTAGTCGCGTTGCACCTGAAGCAGGACGCCGGCATCGAAGCCCAGCCCATGGAGAACTGGTATCTCGTGCTGAAACAGCAGGCCCGGGCGAATCCTGACATCTTCCAGCGCCTCGCGTTCCAGGAGCCGCTGCCACGACTCATCAAGCTATGGTTGGCCAAGCCGGGTCCGCTCGTCTTATCCGGGCGGCTGGTCGAACGGCTGCGCCACATCCAGGACCTCGGTCCTGTGCTGCGCAAGTTCACGCGGGATTACCGACTTGTGCAGGTCACACACGGCGAGTTCCACGGGCTACGCGTGGAGCGCAAGCCGTAGCCGGGGCGTCCGCGGGTCACGTGCGGACCGTATCGAACATCACGATGCCAAGACTCCCGAACAGGACCGTCGGCCCCCAGGCGGCAAGCACCGGATGCACCAATCCTTGCTTGCCGAGATTCTGCGCCACGAGATCGGCAACCAGGTAGGCGGCACACACGAGCAGAGCAAAGAACACGCGCTCGGTCTTGCTACCGCGCTCAAAGCGCAGCGCAAACGGGAGCGCCAGAATCAGCAGCAGGATGTTGGCCAACGGAAAGGTCAGGTGATGGTGCAGCGCGACGGTGTATTCGAGCACCGTGGGCTGATCGCGTACGAGGTTGACCAGCGCTGTGTAACTCAGATCCATGAGTTCCTGGCTCTCTTTGATCCGATTGCGCAGCGTGACCGGAGTGAAGCCCTCGACCTGGGCAGCAGGCAAGAACGTGAGTCGCTGCCCTTCGTGGCTCCCAGCCGCGAATCGAGTTCCCTCTGTCAGGCGCCAGCCAGGACCGCCGGCGTGATCGTCGACCCACTCCGCGGACGCAGCGGAGATCGAGTCGGCGCCCAGGCTCGGATCGGCACTTGGCATGCGCAGACGCAAACCAGCGATTCTCCCGGACTTGGCCCAGTAGGACTCGATGAACAGCGTCCGCCCCTCGGGCAGCGAGATGATCTTGCCCGAGACCGGCCGGTCGACCTCGCCGTGTCGAATCATGTCATAGAGGTTGTCCTTCGCCGTCACGACGCGCGGCAGCAGAAACTGTCGGATCGAGACCATGGCGACCGCGTTGAACACACCGATACAAAACACCGGCAGCAAGACGCGGGACAATCGTCGCCCGGTAAACAGCATGGGCACGACCTCGTTCGCCCCCATGAGACGGCTCACGGCGAACATGCCCGCCGTCACGGTGATGAACGGTGCGCACATCATGTAGATGAACGGCAAGAACGTGAGGTAGTAGGCGACCACGAGAAAGAAGCCGAGCCGACGATACTCGTCGGGCAAGCGCTCGATGTTTCCCGAAAACCTGCCCACGTGCTGGAGCAGATCGATCAGCACGAACAGCCCGACAATAAAGAAGAAGCACACGAGGAACGAGCCAACGCTGATCCGCGTTACGTACAGGTCCAAGAGCTTGGGGAATCCCAGTCGACGTCTCATCGGCGGAACGCTCTCATCGGCGGAACGCTCGACGGGTCAACAACACGGCGGCAAGGAGCAGCGCACTATCGGGCAGAAAGACCGGCCAGAGGCTCTCGGTCGAACGCGCGAGCACGGGAGCGAGGAACATCAACGCGTAGTAGCATCCCAGCGGCAAGAACGAGACGGCAAACGCGACCATGCGACCGGCACGCCGAAACAGGACGCCGATCGGAAACCCCACCATCGCGAACAGGAGCGCCACGAGTCCGCGGCAGCTGCGAATCCAGACGATCCAGCGAGCCTGCGCCGTGCGCGACGTCGCCGCCGTATGGATCTCTGCCACGAGCTGGGCCGTCGACACGTCATTCATGCCTTCGTGCCGCTTGTTTCTCTCACCCAGCATGCTGAGTTTGAAGCCAAGCACAAGCTGATCGAGCTGGATCGGTGAACGCTTGCCGGCGCGTTCGAATTCGCCGACAAAGCGATCCAGCGTCAGGATGATCGTCTCGTCGGCCTCATCGTGCGACATCGTGAGACGGTCCGCGTTGCCGAAGTACCGCCCGCCGTGCCCGGCCCCATTGAAGGCCACGTTGTCGTAGACGAGCCCCGTGCGCCGTTCCCACTTCATCGCGAACTTCTTGCCAAACTCCCAGGAGTTCTGTCGCGATTGATTGTTGAGAAGCACGGCCTTGAGCGCGTCGCTGGTTGGTCGGTACTTGACGTAGTGAACCCACGGAATGGCGTTGTGGAGCAACCAAGTATTGGCGCCCGAGGCCAGCGCGCCAACGAACAAAACGGCGCCCATGAGCCGCACTGGGCTGATCCCCGCCATGCGCATCGCGGTGATCTCGTTGTCCGACGCAGCACGACCAAATGTAAAGACCGATGCCACCAGTACCGAAATCGACAACAGGTCGGGTACGGAATCGAGCCCCCAC
>CAYSWE010000108.1:0-11348 GCA_964434515.1 uncultured Phycisphaerales bacterium
AGGCGCTCCTTGTGACCGACGACGAACTGCGGGATGGCCTCGCGCACCTTGGTGACGTGCCGGAACGCCAACTGGCTCGTAACCCCTGTGTAGCGTCGGACCTGCGCCTCCGCCTCACGCAGAAGATCCTCTTCGTCGCGGTCCACCGCCTCGGGATGAACGACTCCGCCCATCATGACCCGCACGAGCGAATCGCCTGCCGCCGCGCTGTGCGGAAACATCGACGAGCAGTACATCGCACCGAGCATCGGCGAGGCCTCAGTTCGGTCGACGAGGAATCCGAAGCCAGTCAAGCGCTCCTCGGCATCCCCCCCCGAGAATCCGAGGTAGACGTTGGCGATGGATGCGAACGGAATCATGCTCAGTCGATCGGCGAGCTCGGCATCGAGCGATCGGACCAACGGGGCGGCGCGACGCGCGGGAATCGCCAGAACGAGTTCGTCAGCCACGAGCGTGCTCGGCTCCGCGCCCGCGAGCGCCACTCGCCAGCAATCGTCGCGGCGCTCGACGGCAGTCACGGCGCAGTTCAAGCGCAGCCGGTCGCCGAGGCGCGCGGACAGCGCACCGGTCAGCCTCTGCATGCCGCCACGAAAGGTCGCGAGCATCGGGCGCTTGGGGCCGGTGCTGCGACTCTTGCGTTTCGCCAGCATCCCGCGAAGCAAGCTGCCATGTGCCCGCTCCAAGCCAGCGACCGCCGGAAACGCCGCCGCCATCTCGATCGAATGCGCGTCACCACCGAACACGCCGCTTGCCATGGCCTCGGCCAAGGGAACCGCCTGCCGCCCGAGGCGCCGACCGACAAACGACGCGAGGCTCTCATTCGCCTGTTTGCCACGCCGGCGAAAGGGTTCGAGAAACAGGCCGAGTTTTCCAGCCAAGCTGAAGATGTCCGTCTTGAACAAACCACCCGGACCCGCCGGAAGCGCGTGCAGCGTGCCCCCGCGCGCAAGGAACCGCTGCTTGGCTTCCGGAGCGACCTCGACGACCTGGTCATCAAGGTCCAGGGCATGCACCAACGCGTCACTGACCTGGTTCGGCCGCAACCCCTGTGGTCCCTGTTCGCAGAGGTAGCCGTCGAGACGCTGACTTCGAACCCACCCGCCAGCCTGCGGCGCGGCCTCGACCACGCGGAGGTCGAGGCCGGGCTCCTCGGTCAACCGCCAGAACGCGTGCGCCAGGCCGGCAGGGCCGGCTCCGACGACTAGGACGCGCACCTTCATGCTCACACCGTACGCGAAAACCGCGGTCCGGTCGACTCGCGGTCGAGATAGGCATCGAACGCCATGCAGATGTTTCGGACGAACAGACGGCCGGTCTCGGTGACTTCGATTGCGGCGTCCGTCACGCGCACCAGCCCATCCTCCGCGAGCGGTTCGAGTTCGGCCAACTCGGTGGCATAGCGGCGGCGAAACTCACAAGCCCCGCCGTGATCCGCAAACGGCGCGCAGAAGCGGCACATCAGATCCAGGATGATCTTGCGTCGACGCTCGTCTTCTTCTCCACGAACGAGCCCGCGTGCCACCGGCAGCCGGCCGGCGTCCACCGCCTCCTGCCATGCGGGCAGGGTCTTCTCGTTTTGCGCGAACGCTCCGTCGATCTCGCTGATCGAACTCATCCCGAACGAAACCATGTCGTCCGCGGGCAGCGTCGTGTAGCCCATGAAGTTGCGATGGAGCCGCCCCTCGGCGGCCGCGACCGACAGCTCGTCATCGGTCTTGGCAAAGTGGTCCATGCCGATGGGAGCGTGACCGTGCGCCACGAAGCTCTCGACTGCGGTGAGATACAGGGCAAGCTTGTCGGCACCGCGCGGCAAAGCCTCCTCGGGAATGACGCGCTGATGCTTCTTCAGCCACGGCACGTGCGCATAGCTGTAGCAGGCGATGCGATCCGGCGTCAACTCGTGGAATCGATCCAGGGTGCGCCGGAAACTGTCCTGCGTTTGGTAGGGCAATCCATAGATCAAGTCCATGTTGACCGAGACAAACCCGAGTGCACGCGCACCGTCCACGATGGCACGCGTCTGCTCGAAACTCTGCACGCGATGGATGGTCTCCTGAACCTTCGGGTCAAAGTCCTGCACCCCCATGCTGATCCGGTTGAAGCCAATCCGTGCCAGCGTCTCGACTTGCTCCTGGGTCGTGATCCGCGGATCGACCTCGATGCTGACTTCCGCGCCATCGCCGAGCGGGAACAGGTCGCACAGGCCGTGAAACAGCTTCTCGATCATCGCCGGCCCCAGGAACGTCGGCGTGCCGCCGCCCCAATGGTGTTGGGCGACAGGCCGCGACGAACCGAGTGCGGCGTGGGCCAGCCTCGCTTCGGCCAAGACGCGGTCGACATAGGGCTCCTCCTTCTCGTGCCGCTGCGTGATCACAGTCGCGCAGCCACAGAAGAAGCACATGGCGTTGCAATACGGAATGTGCACGTAGAGTGAAAGGGGATCGCCCTGTCGCTCGCTGGCCGCACGCAAGCGCGCTTCGTAGTCGAGCGCCGAAAACTCGGCCGACCAGACCGGCGCCGTGGGATAGCTCGTGTAGCGCGGCCCCGGCTTGTCGTAGCGTGCGAGAAGGCGCGAGAGTTCGCGCCCAGAAGGCTGCCTGTGTTCACTCACCATCGCCACACCTCGTTGCTCCGGTCAGCGTGCGGGATTCCTGGCTCGCTGTGTCACGCCAGTGTCAGATGCGCAGCCCGCGGCCAGAACTACTTTCGAAGAGAGCTGGTCGCCGCCTCAACGATGGTCGTCGCGCGTTCCGGGAAAACGCCAACATAAAGCGTCAGCGCCGCCAGGACGAGAATGCAACCCGCCAGCAGCACCGTGTGCGGTGCCTCGAACAAGGCGTCTTGCTCGTTCTTCAGAAACAACGCCTTGGCGATGCGGAAGTAGTAGAACAGGCTCAGGATCGTGTTGAGGGCAGCGATCACGGCAAGCCAGACAAACCCTGCCTGGATTGTGGCAGCGAACAAGTAGTACTTCGCGAAGAACCCAGCCGTCGGCGGGACACCTGTCAATGAGAGCAAGAAGACGATCACGGCGGCTCCGACCCACGGCGACTTCCATCCCAATCCACAGATGTCGTCGATGTCCTCGGACCCCGTCCGATTGGCAAGATAGATGATGGCGCCGAATGCGCCGAAGTTCATCAGCAGGTAAGCGATCAGATAGAAGAGTATCGACTCATACCCTCTCGCTCTGAACGCGGCACTAACGATGGTTCCATCCGGATCTCGGGTGAACGCAAACAACGCGACGACGCCCATCAGCATGTAGCCGGCGTGAGCAATCGAAGAGTAAGCGATGAGTCGCTTGAGGTTGCTTTGGCGTAACGCCGCGAAGTTCCCGTAGGTCATGGTCAACGCGGACCCAAACGCCAGCAACGAGATCAGGCTGGGTGTCCAGTTGATGTCACCGGTGAACCCGTACAGGAGACGCAGCAAGATCGCGAACGCCGCCGCTTTGCTGCCCACGGACAAGAACGCCGTCGTTGGCGTCGGAGCGCCCTGGTAGACGTCCGGCGTCCAAAAGTGGAAAGGCACGAGCGAGAGTTTGTAGGCCAACCCTCCGATCGTCGCCAAAAGACCGAGCGTCAGCAGGACGCCTGCGGCCCCTTGTTTGGGAATCGTCTGCACGATGGCGGCAATGTCGAGGATCGACATGCTCCCGGCGAAGCCATAGAGCAGCGAAAAGCCAAACAGCATCATGCCCGACGCGACCGAGCCGTAGACGACATACTTGAGGCTCGCCTCGGCCGAGCGCCGGTCGCCCTTGAGCATTCCCGCCTGCAGGTAGGAACACAGCGAGAGCATCTCCAGGGACACGAAGATAAAGAGCAGGTTGGTGGTCGTGACCAGGAGCAACGCACCGATGTGAGCCCCGATCAGACAGACGAGAAATTCACCGATCCCGCGGCTCGCCGGACCACGCTGCATTGGGCGATAGAAGATCGTGAACCAGGTAGACAGAGCGAGGCTGGCCAGGATGATGCCACGGAAGACTAGGGCGAACGCGTCCATCGAGACGAGTCCACCCCAGGCGGATACGGTCTCAGTCGAAGCGGTCGCACTGAAAACCGGCACGGCCTGATTCCAAAACCGGTACCCGGCCAGCAGAACTCCGATCATGGCGACGCCACCCGGCACCCACTTGTCACGGTCCCGCGATGGATCTTCTGGGTTACGAAACCAGATATCGCCCACCGTCACCATCGCGTAGGCAAGCACAAGCGCGAGGAACTCTGGCCAAAGAGGATTCTCGAGACGCGTCTGCCACGCGGTGCCCGGCGGCGGATTCTCCAGGTAGGCACGCCCGGCGGCGAAGACGCCGTAGATCGCGGCAAAGGTGACGACCGGCGCGAGCAACCAAACGATGGTTCGGTCACGCCCCTGCCGCCACAAGTCGACCAGCAGCACGACCAAGATGGTCGCGCACAAGATCAGCTCGGGCCCGATCGTGACGAGGTCGGGAATGTACTGGCTGAAGTTCACGAGTTAGCCCCTGCCAAACAGCCCGAGCAAACTCTTGATCGACGGATCGAACACATCGAGTAACAACGCCGGCGCAACGCCAAACAAGACGATCAACGCAGCAAACGGTACCTGGCAAAAGATCTCTCGACCATCCACATCCTCGATGTCCTCGTACTTCTTATTGAGTGGTCCAAGGAACACTCGCTGCATCGTCCACAACAGATAGGCTGCCCCCATGATCACGCCGAGCACAGAGATGATTGCGAGCGGTCGCGTGACCTCTTCCTGATAAGCGCCAACGAGAACCAAGACCTCGGAGACAAAACTTGCCAGACCGGGCAGGCCAACGGCCGCAAAGATGCCCAGGGTCGCAAGACCGGTGTAGCGCGGCATCTTGAGGCCGAGACCGCCGAAGCCATTGAGTTCGCGATGGTGAGCCCGGTCATAGACGACGCCCACGATGAGGAACATCATCGCGCTCGACGTGCCGTGGTTGAAGAGCTGCGAGGCTGCGCCAACCATGCCCTTTTGCGTCAGCGCTGCAAAGCCGAGCAGCACGAAGCCCATGTGCGAAACCGATGAGTAGGCCACGAGCTTCTTGAAGTCGGTCTGCGCCATCGCGACAAACGCGCCGTAGAGAATGCTGACCGTGCCGATGAGCCCCAGCGCGAACATCGTGCTCTCTTGGGAGATGACCTGCGGAGCGAGCGGAAAGTTGATCCGCAGCATGCCGTAGGCACCGAGTTTGAGCAGGATGCCCGCCAGGATGACGGAGATCGGTGTCGGCGCCTCGACGTGGGCATCTGGCAGCCACGTATGCAGCGGAACGATCGGGATCTTGACCGCGAACCCGATAAAGAGGAACCAGAAGGTCCACGTTTGGAAGTCCATTCCAAGCAAGGACATACCGGTGAGCTTGCCGTCGTGTGCCAGCTGCGTCAGTTTGAGGATATTGAACGTCCCGTCCGGGGTGTCCCCCTGCTGCGAAGCAAGGTAGATCGCGACGAGCGCGACGAGCATCAGCACCGAACCAGCGAGCGTGTAGAGGAAGAACTTGATCGCCGCATACTCGCGGCGCGGCCCTCCCCAGATCCCGATCAGCAGATACATCGGGAGCAGCATGAGCTCCCAGAACACGTAGAAGAGGAAGAAGTCCAACGCCAGAAAACAGCCGCTGACCGCCGTCGCGAGCAGGCAGAGCAAGGCGAAATAGCCCTTCACACCCTTCTCGATCTTCCACGACGAGAACACGGCAACGAAGAACAGCAACGTCGACAACAACACGATCGGCGCGGATATGCCGTCCATGCCCAGGTGGTAGTCGATGCCAAACGCGGGTATCCACGGTGCGCGCTCGACGAGCTTCATCGCCATGGGGCCGGCGGTGGACCAGTCCACGCGGAACCACACGTACACCGCAATGACGAGTGGCAAGAAGAGCGCGGCAGCCGCCACGGTCTTGATGACCTCCGGTTTCTCCTTGGGGATGCAGAGAATCGCCAGCATCCCGAGCAGTGGAGTGAAGACCAGCAGGCTCAGGTAGGTATTGGTTTGACCTGCGATCAGGTCCTGAAAAAGGTAGGCAAGCATCGTTCCGTTAGTCCGCGTTACAGGATGCCGAGATCACAGGAAAAAATAGAAGATGGCCATTCCCACGGCGGAACCGCCGACGAGAACTGTCAAATAATGTTGGAGGAAACCGGTTTGAAAGATCCGAGCGACTGCGCCGAAGATCTGCGCACCGAAACCAAGCGCGTTGACCGCACCGTCGATGCCATTTCTGTCGAAGGATCCGGCAAGACCCGCGGCTCGCTTGGCCGCCGACCCAGTGCCGTTGACAATGCCATCGATCACGTGACGATCGAAGGCGGCACACCATTGGTTCCATGTGAACACGAGGGGGCGCACGATGAAGCGGATCACAAACTCGTCGATGTAGTACTTGTCGTAGCACCACTGGTAGAGCGGCCCCCACAGTTTCGCGGCCTTCTCGGCCCGGAAGGTCTTCCACTTGTAGAACGCGAATGCGAGCAGAATGCCCGAGCCAGCGACGATCAGACTCATGGTCAGCGGGCCCCAGCCATGCTCGTGCTCGACGGTCTGGGGAATCGAGATCAGGCCCTCCGCCACGTCAAACTCCGGGTTGTGCACAAGGCCGTTGAACCAAATGTGCGTGCCCAGGAAATCGCCGTTGAAAATCCACGGCGACGCGCCGAATACGCTCAACGTGCCCAGCACGACGAGCGGCAACGTGATGGACCACGGCGACTCATGGGCATGCTCGGCGTGCTCACTGCGCGGCTCACCGTGGAAGGTCAGGAAGATCAGCCGGAACATATAGAAGGCCGTCATAAGAGCGGCGACCGGAATCAGGATGCTCGGCAGGCTCCAGAGAAAACCGTGCGGCCCACCATGCCCGAGCGACGCGTACCCGGCAGTCGGATGCATGGTCGCGGCGAGGATCGCATCCTTGCTGTAGAACCCCGAGAAAAGCGGGACACCTGCGATGGCCATGGTCGCCAAGAGCATCATCAGGTAGGTCAGTGGCATCTTCTTGCTCAGCCCACCCATCTCGCGCATATCTTGCTCGTGGTGCATCCCGTGAATCACCGAGCCGGACGAGAGGAAGAGGCAGGCCTTGAACCAAGCGTGCATCATGAGATGCATAAACCCGGCGGCTAGCGAACCGCAACCAAGCGCGCAAACCATGAAGCCGAGCTGACTCACCGTCGAGTAGGCCAGCACCTTCTTGATGTCCCATTGCACGATGCCAATCGTCGCCGCGAAAATCGCCGTGAACGCGCCGAACAGAGCGATCACGAGCATCACATCCGGGACGAACATGAAGAACGGGAACATCCGGGCGATGAGGAAGACGCCCGCCACAACCATCGTCGCAGCGTGGATCAACGCGCTCACCGGCGTGGGGCCTTCCATCGCATCTGGCAACCAGATGTGCAATGGGAATTGCGCCGACTTGCCGATCGGCCCACAGAAGACGAGTAGGCCCGCCCACATCATCCACGCCGGGGCAGCGCCGCCGTTCGCGGCAACCTCGGCACCGGCCTTGTCGAAGATCTCGACAAAGTCAAACGTGTTGTAGTGCGCGAAGATCATCATCATGCCGATGAACATCCCCGCGTCGCCAACCCTGGTGGTGAGGAAAGCCTTCTTGCCAGCGTTCGCCGCCGAGTCCTTGTCGAAGAAGTAGCCGATCAGCAGATAAGAGCTGAGGCCGACCAGTTCCCAAAACAGGAACAGGAACAAGAAGTTGGCGCTCAGGACGAGCCCCAGCATCGAGAACGAGAAGAGCGCGAGATAGGCGAAGAACCGATTGTAGTTGCGGTCGCCCTTCATGTAGCCCGTGCTGAAAACGTGCACGAGGAACGACACGAGCGTCACGATGACCAACATCGACGCCGTTAGATTGTCGAAGAGGAAGGCGAAGACGAAGTTGCCGTCCGTCGCCGTGCTGGATAGCCAGTTCCATGCCAGGCCCGTGGCCGCCGTCGCCGCCGCTTCCGGATGCGCCGTATGCACGAGTAGATCGGGCTTGTGCTCCTGGACCGCCTGGATGAACAAGCGGATCGCCAGCAAGAGCGAGGCGCCGATCGCCGCCGTAGGGAGCCAGTCCCCACGCCGCGGCAGTCGGTTGCCGAAGAAGAGCTGAATCACGAACGCGCTGAACGGTAGCAGCAGGATCCAGATCATCATGTTGACCTGGCTGTCACCGAAGCTTCCCCAATCGATCGACATTTGTGCCTATTCTCTCAGCAAGTTGGGGTCTTCGGGACGGATCGAGTTGAACAGCCCGAAGACGTTCAACACGATGGCCAGCGCAATGGTGGCTTCCGCGGCGGCGAGAACGATGATGAACGTGCCATACACCGTAGTATCGACGAGCGCCGCACGCGCACGGTAGCTGCCGAAGGCGACGAAGTTGAGACTCGCAGCGTTCAGGATGAGTTCGATTCCGATGAGAATGTAGATCAGGTTGCGCCGAGCCAGCACGATCACGAGCCCGATCACGAACAGGATCAAGGACATCACGACATACCAGTGCAGCGGAATCGGCGAAGCAACCGCCGGCGATGCGGGCCCTTGGGCAACCGTCTCGTGCAAGAGACTAAGGGGCAAACAGGGGATCGAACAGAGACCAGTCACTTGGCAGCCTCCCCGCGACGGCGGGCAATGAATACAGCACCGACGAGCGCCACGAGCAACAAGACGGAAGCGAGTTCGAACGGCAGCAAGTACTGATCGCGAAGCATGAACTGCCGTCCCACATCGTGGATCAGCGTCCCACGCGGTGTCCCACCGACGGCATCGAGATTCTGCCAGTTGCCGGCCATGCCGTAGGCGGCCCTGATGAGGAAGATCAACGCCACGAGGCCAATGCCGCCGAGAACGCCGACGCGCTTAAGGCTCCGCTCGCCCAAGTCCGGAGGCGTCAACATCACGCCAAACAGATAAAGCACGACGACCCCCCCGACATAAACGACGACCTGAGTGACCGCGAGGAAGTCGGAGCCAAGCAGGACGTAGAATCCGGCCACCGCAACCAACGAGAGCATCAGACCGAAGGTCGAATGCACCACATAGCGGCTCCAGAGCGCAATCAAGGCGCCCGCGATGGCGGCTGTCGCAAGAACGAGAAAAGCTAGGATCATCAGTCTTCTTGTCCGCTCTTCTTGGGCGGCGGGGTCTTCGGATCAGTGGGCTTCGGAGCCGACTTCTTGGCGTCGGGCTTCTTGGCGTCGGGCTTCTTGGCCTTCGCCGCCGCGTCGCGAGCCTTCTTCTTGGCAGCGGCCTCCGCGGCCTTGCGCTTCTTCTCGGCGATCGCCTCCTGGATGGTATCCTCGTCCTTCTGACGCATGCCGTCCCAGGTCAACAAGTCCTGGATCAGCTCGTTGCGATCGTACTTTACGAGGCTGTACTCCCGCCCCATATGAATGCATTCGACGGGACACGGGTAGCAACACAGTTCACAAAACATGCACTTGTTGTAGTCGAGTGAAAACTCGAACCACTCGTTCACGTTGCCAGGATGTCGCGTGAAACGGATCTCGATGCAATCGATCGGACACGCCTTCTCGCAGACTCGACAGGCGATGCAGATATCCTGCTCAAGATAATGCAGCCCGCGATACCGAGGCGCCACCGGCATCCGCTCCTCGGGGTATTGCACGGTGACGGGCTTCGTAAAGAAGTAGCGCCCAGTAATCGCCATGCCCTTCAGCGTGGACGTGACGGCATCGAGAATATTGCCGACCCACCGAGAGAAACTGCGCTCCTCATTCGGAATCGTCGTGAACTGCTGCATCAGGCGGCCTCCCACCAGACGGCACCGAGTAGGCAAAGGAACGCGATCGGCGTGAGATACTTGTAACAGAGGTTCATGACTTGATCGATGCGGATGCGCGGAAGGGTCCAGCGAATCCACATCATGACCCAGACGAGCACGAACGCTTTGAGTACCGTCACGATGATCGCGAACAGATCGCCGCTGACGCCAGCGAACGCCGTCGCCGGGACAAACGGGAGGTTCCAGCCGCCGAGGAACATGCAGGCCGCGATCACCGACACCATGAACATCGCAGCGTATTCCTCGAGGAAGAAGAACGAGAATCGGATCCCGGAGTATTCGGTATGGAACCCCGACACCAGCTCACTCTCCGCCTCGGGCAGATCAAACGGTGCCCGCTTGGTGTTTGCCAGCAGCGCTATGAAAAATATGATGAACGCAACGAAGGCGAATGGGTCCTGGAGGATCAGCATGTTGCTCCAGCCATCGTATTGGCGCTCCGCCATGGCGCGCAACGAAAGCTCGCCGTCGAGCGAGATCACTGCGAGCAGAATACAGATCCCCATGGGAATCTCGTAGCTGATCATCTGCGCCGCTTCGCGCATCGCGCCGAGGATCGACCACTTATTGTTGGAGGCCCAACCAGCCATGATCACGCCGATGACTTCGAGAGCCAGGAAGGCTGAGATCAGATAGATGCCCAGCGGCGCGTCGATGAGGATGGCCCGCGGCGAGAGCGGAATCAGCGCAAACGCGGCGAAGAGCCCGGCAAGCACGATCCCAGGTGCGATCCCAAACAAGAACCAACTGGCTTGCGTAGGAACGATGTCCTCTTTGAACAGCAGCTTGATGCCATCAGCGAGGGACTGGATCAGTCCAAACGGTCCGACTCGGTTCGGCCCCTTGCGCTGGTGGATACGACCCGACCCACGCCGCTCGGCCCAAACGAAGAGGATCGGCAAGACAGCAGACACGGTGATGATGAGAACGACCGCACCAAGGCCAGCCAGAATACCGGGCCAGCTCTTGAGCAGCCCTGGCGAATCGTAGCTCCCCACGCCGCCGGGCGCCTGCGCCGCCGCGACCACGGCCATGGCGCGGAAACAGCCAGAGAGGAGCATCATCGGTCCACCTCGCCCAGCACGATATCGATTGAACCGATGATCGCGACAGCATCAGCGAGCATGGTTCCCGGAAGCAGTTGCCCCAGGCAGGCGACGTTGGTGAAGGATGGCCCGCGGATCTTGCAGCGGAAACACTTGTCGGTCCCATCCGTCACGATGTAGTGCCCCAACTCGCCGCGTGGATTCTCGATCCCGACGTAGCCCTCAGTCGCCTTGACCTTGAGCGTCTTGGGCATCTTGGCTCGCACCTCGCCAGGGGTCGTGTCCTTGACGCAGCGCTCGACGCACTGGCGAACCAGCCGCGTGCACTGCAGCATCTCCGCCATGCGAACATAGTAGCGGTCCCAGCAGTCACCGACGCTGCCTGCCTCGCCACGACCAACAGGCACATCAAACGAGACTTCGTCGTAGAACATATACGGCTGAGCTTCGCGCAAATCATAGCGGACGCCCGA
>CAYSWE010000109.1:0-11270 GCA_964434515.1 uncultured Phycisphaerales bacterium
CGAAGCTCACACCGGAAATCAACCGCGAGATCTCGCTGTCGTTCCGCACGCAAAGCTCACGAAAACCCCACGTCCTCGTCGATCACTTCCGGCTCCAGGGCGGAAGCCACGCGCTTCCGTTATTCTCGATCGACCTGGCCGGTATCGCTGGACGAACAGGGTTCCTCGTGCTCGACGCGCTACAGACCGGGCCGCCAATCCGCGTAACACAGCTATCCCTGCGCGCGCGATAGACAGGTCCATCACGTGCCGTAGACTGAACTGCATGGTTCGTCCGACCGTCGCCCTCATAGCCGCCCTGCTCAGTGCTTCGCTGCCACTACACGCCCAGCGGAACAAGGGGAAGAAGCACGACTGGCGCCTTGACCCCTACACGTTGCGTGACCCAAAGGCGATGCGGCGGCTTGGCTACAAATCGTTCGGCCCGTTCCCATGGGGCGACGATCACAGCACGGAGCTCATCGAACAGCGGCTTGGTAGCACCGTCCGCTTGCGTTGGGTGGAGACCCGACACTTCCGTATCGGCTCGTCCCTCCCGGCATGGAAGCCCACTTCCGGCCGCGGCAAGAAGAGAAAGGCGGTGGCCAAACAACTGCGCAGCGAGTTGGTCGAGTTGGCGAAGACGCTGCCCCATCTCAAGCCGAAGCGGATCAAGGTCTGGGACCCATGGCTGCGCCTGCACGTCTACGCCATGCGGCTCGAACGACAGCGCGCCGAGTTCCTGCGGCGCCTCGGCCCGCAGCGCGTCCGAAGCGCGACTGCCAACCAGCCCGGCAACAAGTGGGACCACCGAGGCTTGCCACCAAAGTTCGCTGTACTCCTGCTCGGCACGACCGCGCAGCTCGAGGCTTATCTCGCGCAGTTCCTGCAGCTTCGACAGAAGTTCGGAACACGACATGTATTCCGCAAGAACAACACGCCCCTGTTCGTGACCACCGCCGCGAACCAGCTTTGGGACGACACGGCCCTGCACGCACACGTCGTGTTCAACGTCACACACTTATTCGTTCGGTCCTACAACGGCAACTTCTATCGGCTGCCGGTTTGGATCGGTGAAGGGTTGGCGCACTACTTCGCGCGACAAGTCGACGACCGCTGGTCCAACTACAGCCAAGCGCCCGCGTCGGAGAGCGAGATGCGATACCGCGACGATTGGCCCATAGTCACGACACTCCTCGCAAAGAGCGACAACTTTCGTGCGTTTCCAAAACTCATCCGGCTGTTCGAGTTCAGCGACCTGCGGTTCCGAGACCATATCGCTCTTTGGTCGCGCGTGGCGTGGTTGATGAATGACGAAGAGCACGAGTTTGGTCTCGGCACGTTCTTGAATGGGATCAAGGGGCTCCGGACTGCCAAGGGCCTCACGCTGGATAGCGAGCCAGCACTGCTCCGAGCGCAGGAGAAGGCGTTGCAAGCAGCTTGGGGGCGCAGCTCGGATGAGGTGGACCCAGCCTGGAAAAAGTGCGTGCTTGCCAAACGCAAGCGCAAGCGCTGATTCGCGCAACGCGCGCTATCGCTCACATCCAAGTTGCGACTTCGCTCGCGAGTTTCCCAAGAGTTCGCACCCGAATCCGCAATCGCCCCTTGCCAGATCGGGTGCCGACATTCGACAATGGTAGTGGTCCATCAAAGCTATCGTACCCCGTCGCTACGCTCGCGTTCCCTCGTCCCAACTTCAAGGAAACCACACATGAAGCCATTGCACATTGCCAGCTGTCTCATCGTCTCGATCGGCCTGGTGGCAGGCAACGCCGTTGCGCAGGGAGAGTGCTCGCCGCCGTCGTACACCGGGCCGGACGGCCCGCGTCCCGCGGATCCCACGCCAAACTCCGGCTCCGGATCGGACAGCACATCGCGAGGCGCGACAACCGGCGACACGGGCCGCCCGACGGGGCCAACCGACACGACGCGGGGCCCGGGTGGCGCCCGCACTCCAGCATCCGGTCCGCGAGGGGCCGCCCTGACGTTCACCCGCGGCAAGTCGAGCAAGAAGCGCTTGTCCATCCACTGGGAATACCCGAAGCCGAACGGCGAGGACTCACTGGACTTCGAGACCGCGCTGACCGAAATCCGCGGCAACGATCCACGACCGCTGCTCGTGCTGCGTGAAGGCTCACAGTATGGCAAGAGCTACGACGTAATGTTGCGCCGGAAGCTAGGGACCGACAAGACGACGCTGCTGACCCAGTGGTTCCACTGCGTGCGCTTCTCGACCGAAATCATGAAGGAATCCCATCCGTATCACTCGCTATTCGGCGGAGAGTTTCCACCGCAGTTCTTTGCGGTCTCGTGGGACGGTCGCAAGTCGATTCCGATGTCCGGTGTGCACTCGCTGGGCTACCTGCAGCGCAGCATGATCGAGGTGCTCAAGGTCGAGTATCGTAAGGATCCATCCAAGGCCGTGACCCAATGGTTCCGTGTGCTCAGCAACTTCGACGACCTGGACCAGCGCGAGTCGGTGCTGCGCAAGCAGATGGACGACACGGAGTTCAAGTATGGCCCCAAGACCCGCCGTCTCAAGCCATTGCAGAACCGGATGGCCAAGCTCGCGAAGCGGCGCAGCAGACTGCTCAAGACCGAGGCGGCGATCCTCGATCTGGGGTTGATCCGCAAGACTCCGGCCGCGCGCAACAGCCGGCTGCTCGAGCGCATCCGCGGCACGAGGTGATTCGGCGGCGGCCGTTAGGCCGCCTGGCAGTTTCTCGGTGGGGATGACAGTCGCGTGACATAGGTTCGTCACCGCGAGAGACGATGAGTCATCGAGGAGCAACGATGACCCGTCTCGTCCTAGTTGGAACCGATCACCACCACGTCGAACCTGCCGTGCTCGGCGCACTCCCGGACCGGGAGACGCTGCTACGAGCCTTGCGCGAGGAGCGCGCCCGCGGCAGCCTGCTCGGTTTCGCCGTGCTGGCGACCTGCAACCGCGTCGAGATCGTCGCGGAGTTCTCAGCAGAGCCGGGGCGCCCCGGTTCCTTTGAGGGAAAGGCCTCGATCGACCGGATTTCGAAGCCGTTCGACGGGGTGTCGCACTATGTGCACGAGGGTGTCGCCGCACTGCGACACTTGATCCGGGTCGCCGGGTCGCTCGAGTCCATGGTGCTCGGCGAAAACCAGATCCTCGGTCAGGTCAAGCGAGCCCTGCAAGCCGGAGACGACGCTGGCGAGGTGTCGCCTCTACTCGGCGATGCTCTGCGAACGGCGATTCGCGGCGCCCGTGCCATCCGCAACTCGACGGGCCTGGGAACCCAACCGGTGTCGGTCGCTTCGCTCGCCGTGCATGCGCTCGTGCAGCAGCTCGAAAAGCTGCCACACCGTCCGCGCGTTGCGGTGATCGGCGCAGGAACCATGGCTCGCAAGGCAGCACCGGCGCTCCGCGCACAGCTGGACGCGGACATTACGTTCGTCAATCGTTCGGTCGAGCGTGCCGAGGAGCTCGCCGGCGCACACGACGGCCAGGCCCTGTCGCTCGACGCGTTTCTTGCGCATCCGACGGCCGTGGATGCGATCTTGGTCGCGGCACGCGCCAAGCGCGCACTCGTGAACCATGCCCTGCTTCGCCGAATCGAGGCCGCCGGTAGCCGCGTCCGCGCCATTGCCGATGTATGCGTTCCGGCTGGTGTGAGCGAGGATGCCCACGACCACGGCGCCGTGCTGATCGACATGAGCCGGCTCAAGAAGGCCAGCGAGGCCAACGACCGAGAGCGACACGAGGCGGCCAAGGCAGCGGAACCGATCGTCGATCACCACGTGCGCGTCTTTGAGAATCGGTTTCAACAACGCAGCCTTGGATTGGGACAGATCCAGCGAGATCATGTGCAGCTCGCGGAACGAGAGCTCGATGCACTCGCACGCGAGCTCGCGACTCTCGATGAGCGGAGCTGTGCGCGTCTCAGGAGCAAGATCCTCGGCCTCGCAAAGGCACACGCCCATCTCCACCTGGCAGACGTGAAACAGAGAATCGCGCAGTAATTCTGTGCAGCAATATCGCGCAGGAATTCTGTGCAGCAATATCGCGCAGGAATACTGTGCAGCAATATCGCGCGGCGATATCGCGCAGGAATACTGTGCAGGAATTCTGCGACGAAAAACTACAGCGACGAAAAAACAGCAGAGACCGGGCGGCAACGGACGGGATCACGGATTCGCGGGGGTGTGATGATTCGAATCGGAACGCGTGGCAGCGACCTCGCGCTCTGGCAAGCGCGGCGCGTTGCGGCCCACCTGCACGATGCGGGTGCAGGTGCCACCGAACTCGTCATCGTCGAGACCCAAGGGGATCGGATTCGTGACGTTCCCTTGACCGCCGACCTGGGTCGTTCGTTCTTCACGAAGGACATCGAGACGGGTCTACTCGAGGGGCGCTTCGATTTGGCCGTGCACAGCCTCAAGGACCTCTCCACACAGATGCCCGACGGGCTCTGCCTGGCGGCGACGACCGAGCGAGCCGATCCGAGCGAACTGATCCTCGTGCGGCCTCCGTGCGTCGATCGCGGGCGCACGCTCGACTTATGCGAGCGCGCGCGTGTCGGAAGCTCCTCACCGCGCCGGCGGCGGTTCGTTGCGGCCGTGCGCCCCGACGTCACGATGGTCGAACTGCGCGGCAACGTGCCAACGCGCCTGCGCAAACTGCGCGACGGCGTCGACTACGATGCGATCCTCGTCGCGGCCGCAGGGGTCGACCGTCTCGGCCTAGACCTCGATGGCCTGCACGTGCTGCGCGTTGCGCCGAACGCGTTCCCGTGTGCCCCGGGTCAAGGAGCTCTCGGACTACAGACGCGCTCCGACGATACGGCGACGATCGAGCTCGTCCGACAACTCGGACATGAACCCAGCGCCAATGCGACGGCAGTCGAGCGCAGCCTGCTCGAAAAACTCGGCGGTGGTTGCAGCATGCCGCTCGGGGCGTTCTGCCGAACATGCGCGGACCAAGGCTTCGAGCTAGACGCGTTCCTGTTTGGCGAAGCAGCGCCGCAGGCGATTCGCGCCTACATCCGCGGAACGACGATCGACGAGGTGGCCAGCCAAGCAGCCGCGACGCTCGCACCGGCACAAACGACGCCGATCGCAGGCCTCGAAGTCACCGTGGTGCGTGGCAACGAGCCCACCGACCTCGAAGGCGAACTCGCGGCGGCCGGAGCGAGAGTCACGCCCGTCGAGAGCTATCACATCGTCCCACAGACGCCGACACCTGCCGATGTCGCCGCGATCCGCGAGGCCGATTGCGTTCTCGTGGCGAGCCGCGCCGCGGCGCGCGTGCTGGCGACGAACGTCGAGCGGATCGACGCGACCAAGACTCTCGTCGCAGCAGGCAGGTCGACCGCGCGCGCACTCGCCCTGGCGTTTCCTGCGAACACAGTGCTGCTCGCCGATCCGCCGCGCGGGGAAGGCCTCGGTCGCACAGCCATCGCACACGGCGCGCACCGATGCGTGCTGGCAGGTGCAGCCCACGGTTCGCCCGGCGCAGGCGCGGCACTCGAGGCGCACGATATCCCTCTGACCAAGGTAACGACGCACAGCAACACGCCAACCACGGCCCAGCTTCGGGTTGGCGACCGCGACGCCATCGTCTTGTTCGCGTCGGCCGCCGGGATCGCTGCCGTCACCGTTGCGCCGGGCGCCGTCGTCGGCGCAATCGGACCAACCACCGCGCGCACGCTCGAAGCGCGAGGAATCGAAGTCCGGACGACACTCCAACGCCCCGAACTCGCCAGCTTTTTGGCTCAACGGCACGAGTTTGATTCCGCAGGAGGCGCCACACAATGAACCGATCCGAGGCTCTGTTCGAACGCGCTCGCCGCGTAATTCCAGGCGGCGTGAGTTCGCCGGTCCGCGCATTTCGCGCCGTCGGTGGCACACCGGTGTTCTATGCGAGCGGCGCGGGTGCACACTTCCAAGACGCCGATGGCGCCGAGTACCTCGACTTCGTCATGTCCTGGGGCCCGCTGATCCTCGGGCATGCCCACCCGGCGATCGTGGACGCCGTGCAGGCCGCCGCCGCTCGAGGCCTGACCTTCGGCGCACCGTGCGAAGACGAAGTCCGGCTGGCCGAGCTCGTCTGCGCATGGCACCCGGCAGTCGAACGAGTGCGGTTCGTCTCCTCCGGCACCGAGGCGGTGATGAGCGCGATTCGCGTTGCGCGCGGTGCCACCGGCCGCTCCCGAATCCTCAAGTTCTCGGGCTGCTACCACGGCCACTCCGACGGCCTCCTGGTCGCTGCCGGATCCGGGCTCGTGACCTTCGGAACCCCTTCTTCTGCCGGGATCCCAAAGGACTTCACGCAGTGGACGTCGGTGCTGCCGCTCGATGATACCAACCGACTCGAGGAGTTCTTCCAACACCACGGCGACGAGTTGGCCGTCTGCGTGATCGAACCGCTGCCGGCCAACAACGGATTGCTCGTGCAACGACCGGAGTTCCTCCGACGCATGCGCGAGCTTTGCACGCAGCACGGAGCGCTACTCTTGTTTGATGAGGTGATCTCAGGTTTTCGCCTCGGCAAAGGCGGCGCCAGCGCGGCCCTCGGAATCACGCCGGATCTCGCGACGTTCGGCAAGATCCTCGGTGGCGGCATGCCGGTCGGCGCGTTTGGTGGACGCGCCGAGGTCATGGACCAGCTCGCACCCGACGGCCCCGTCTATCAAGCGGGAACACTGTCCGGCAATCCGGTCGCCATGGCCGCCGGGCTCGCCTGCCTCGAGACACTCGAGAACACCAACGCATGGAGTGCACTCGAAACGTTGGGATCCTCCCTCGATGCTGGCTTCGAGGCCTTGAAAGCGAGACAAACACTTCCGTTCGAGCTGGTGCGCGTCGGTTCACTCTTTTGGCTGGCGCCACACCTCGACGGCGGCACCCAGGTGCGCTCGGCCGAGGCGCTGCCCGCATCCTTCGGCGACGACTACCGACCACTGCACGCGCGCCTCCTGGCCGACCGGGTCTACTTGGCACCCAGCGCATTCGAGGTCGGATTCCTATCCACCGCACACACCGAAGCCGACGTTCACCGGCTCGTCGAGGCGCTCGCTTGAGCGAGCAGCGACAGTTCGCGCGACTTCCGTTCCTCCTGATCGTTGCTGTGTGCCTACTGCAGATCTCGTGGTGGGTGTTCTTCCAGTATCGCGAGTCTCGACGCGTGCAAGAAAGCGAGCTGGTGAAGCTCGAGGCGCTCTGCTACCGGGCCTTGGTCTCCGTTGGCCAGGCGATCGAGGACACCGAGCAGCCGCGAGCGCTGTTCGAACGCGAACTGCAGCGTCCGCCGTTTCGCGATCTCGAGGTCGCCCCGACCAAGGGCGACCGCGTGCAAGGCGTACGCGTCCGCACGGTCCTAAAGAACGTGGACGCTGCTTTCGGCAGCGCCTACGTCCGGCCGAAGAGTTCGGCCATCGAGCACGTCCTCGACGAAACCCGGCGAACGCGCCTCATGTTCGCCTCGGAGGGGATCGTCTTCACGCTCCTGATCCTCGTGGGCGTCGCACTCCTCTATTCAGCGATCCGCCGAGAGATCGAAATGCGCCGCCAACACCAGAGCTTTCTCGCCGGTGCGACGCACGAAATGAAGACGCCACTCGCCACGATTCGCCTCGGACTCCAAACGCTCGAGCGCGGCACGATCGACGCACAGACCGCGCGACGCTATGCCGACCAGCTGGTCGGCCAGGTCGACCGACTGCGCGCTCAGATCGACAATATGTTGCGCGAGGCAAGCGGTGCGGCACG
This sequence comes from uncultured Phycisphaerales bacterium, assembly GCA_964434515.1. GTDB lineage: Bacteria > Planctomycetota > UBA1135 > UBA1135 > CAYSWE01. Next base: position 7,720 of record CAYSWE010000109.1, read on the forward strand.
GCGCTTCAATCTGCTCGTGGGGTCGCTCAACGACGACGTCTCGGAGGTCGAAGCGGAGTTCGCACCGCGGCTGGACTCGCGCAACGTGCGGCTCGAAATCAACGCGAACGACTCTGTCTGCGTGCGTCGCGACAGGGAAGCGTTGCAACAGGTTCTCCGCAACCTGCTCGACAATGCGCTCAAATACTCGCCTCGAGGCGGTACGATCCGCGTGTCCATCGCACACGACGGCAACGAAGCCGTGCTGCGCATTGCGGACGACGGACCAGGCATCTCGGAGCAGGACAGACAGCACGTGTTCGAAAGGTTCTATCGCGGCGGAAGCCAGCCGGACGATGCGCGCGGCGGAACCGGCCTCGGCCTGTTCGTCTCGAAGGAGATCATCGAGGCACACGGTGGCACGCTAGTCGGGAAGTTCGCGGAGGACCAAGGCGCCTGCTTCGAGCTGCGCCTGCCCCGGGCCCGCGATCCCAGGGAGACCGCATGACCGCCGCCTGGATTCTGGTCGTCGAAGACGAACCCTTGCTCGGCGAACTGATCACCGAGAACCTCCGCGAGGAGGGCTACGCCGCCGAACACGTGAGTGACGGAGCGAGCGCGCTCGAACGACTCGATCGTGGCGGCGTCGATCTTGTCATCCTCGACCTCATGCTGCCCAAGGTGCCCGGCCTCGACGTACTCAAACAACTGAGAAAGCGACAGGACAGCGTTCCGGTGCTGATCCTGTCCGCACTGTCGAGCGAGGAACAACGCATCCAAGGGCTTCGGCTCGGCGCAGACGATTATCTCGGCAAGCCCTTCAGTCTGCGGGAGCTGCTGCTCCGTGTCGCAGCGCTGCTGCGGCGAACCAAGGCTCCGGTAGCGGCCCCGCCGCACACGATCACCTTCGGTGGCAACGAAATCGACATCGACACCTACTTCGCACGGACGTTCTCCGGGATCGAGCACAAGCTGACCCAGAAGGAAGCGATGCTGCTGCGCTTCCTCGCTGGCAATGCCAATCGCGTCGTCTCCCGCACGGAGATCCTCGACGCCGTGTGGGGCAGGGCGGCGTTTCCGACGGAGCGAACGATCGACAACTTCATTGCGCGGTTCCGTAAGCTGTTCGAAAGGGACCCGCGCCACCCGACCCACTTTCATACTCTGCGCGGTGTCGGATACCGCTTCGAGCCATGACAGACACAGACTGCCCGATTCTTGACGCTCTCGCCGGACGACCGCCGCGCCGTCGCCCCGCATGGTTCATGCGACAGGCCGGACGCTGCTTGCCCGAATATCGGGAGCTACGCAAGAAGCACAGCTTTCTCGAGCTGCTCCGCGATCCCGACGTCGGCACCGAAGTCACACTCATGCCGATGCGGCGATTCGATCTCGACGCGGCCATCCTGTTCACGGACTTGCTCGTTCCGCTCGAAGCGATGGGGATCCCGCTCGAATACAAACCGGGCCCCGAGTTGGGATGGACGGTCGACTCACGCGAGACGCTGTCCCAACTACGCCCATTCGATCCGGGAGACGCGTTGGCGGTCCCGCTCGAGACGGCCAGACGGGTGCGTGCGCAGCTCCCACCAGGGAAGGCGCTGCTGGGCTTCGTCGGCGCACCGTGGACCCTCGCTGCGTACTTGGTCGAGGGGAAAGGGAGCAAGTCCTGGACCAAGCTCCGCAGTCTCGCCTGGGGAGACGCGCCACTGTTCGCGGCGATCCTCGACAAGCTCGTCGAAGCAGCCTTGGCTTTCGGCCTCGCATTGGCGCGGGCGGGCTGCGATGCCGTCCAGGTGTTTGACTCGTGGGCTGGCGTGGCCGAACCGCATCAGTTCGCACGAGTCGTGGGGCCAGCCGTCCAGAAGCTCGTCGCGGGTCTACGCGAGTCCGGGATCCCTGTGATCTACTTCGTCAATGGTGCCGAACCCCATTTGGACATGATGGCGAACACCGGGGCCGACTGCCTCGGTCTCGATTGGCGCATCGACATTGCGCGGGCACACGCCGCGTTGCCAACCAACCTTGCCGTGCAGGGCAATCTCGACCCGGCCGCGCTGTTCGCTCCGGCGGACACCATCGGTGAGGAGGTGCGCCGGATCGTCGGCAGCGTGCCGCAGCGCCCCTACATCTTCAACGTGGGTCACGGCTTGGACCCAAACACCCCCATCGCCGGCATCGAAGCCGCATTGTCCGCGCTGCGGGCGCTTGACTAGCCTGGCCATGACACGAACCGCCGTCCTCTTGCAGAACCTGGGTGGCCCCGCATCCCAAGCGGACATGTACCCGTTCCTGTTACGGCTGTTCTCCGATCCGGAGATCATCAACCTACCGGGCCTGTTCCGAAAGCCGCTGGCAAAGTGGATCGCGCGCCGCCGAGCACCGGAGTCGTGGAAGAACTACGAACGCATCGGCGGCAGCTCGCCCGTGCTCGCGTGGACCGAGCGGCAAGGGCAGGGGCTCGCCGCACGAATCGCTACGGCCATGCCGAACGAAGAGTTCCTCGTGCTGCCGGCGATGCGCTATACGAAGCCACTGATCGCCGACTCCATCGACACAGCGCGAGCGTGGCAGGCGACGCGCCTGCTATCGTTCTCGCTCTACCCGCAATACTCGACGACATCCGTCGGTTCCAGCGAGCGAGAACTCGAGCGGCGCCTCTCGGAACGAAACTGGCAGCCCGAGCTACTCCGACTCTCACGCTGGTCAGATGACGCTGGATATCTCGACTGCATGGCGACACGCGTGCGCGCCGCGATCGAGGCCCTACCCAAGGAGCATCGAAAATCCACGCATCTGGTGTTCTCAGCGCACGGCACGCCAATGAAGTTCGTCAAGTCCGGCGATCCCTATGTGGACGAAATCGCCGCGACCGTCGCCGGAATTCGGCAGCGACTCGATACCGACCTACCTTGGAGCCTTGCGTATCAAAGCCGAGTCGGCCCGATGAAGTGGACACAGCCGCACCTGATCCCCCATCTCCAACAACTTGCGAGCTCTGGCTGTCGATCCGTTTTGGTGGTGGCCGTCTCCTTCGTATCCGATCATGTCGAGACGCTGTTCGAACTCGACATCGAAGTCCGCGACGAGGCCATCGCTGCAGGCATCGAGCACTATGCGCGCGCCGAATCGCTCAACGCTGGAGACGACTTCCTCGACGTCTTGGCTCATCTTGCGGTGGCGAAACTACGTCCAGTCTAGAAACGCGGCCGAAAACCCGGCATCACTGTCCCAGCCGAATCGTAACGATTGGCTGCGACGGATCGACGACCGCCGAACCGAAGGAATAGTTGCCATCCTTCTCGATGTTCGCCGAGATCTCCAAGTGCGTCGCAAGACGCGAGACGGCGATCTCCTGTTCGCCATCGCGGTCCATCACTGGCGCACGCCGCCTGCGCTGGCGAAGTGCTTCGAGGAGCCCAGGACTCAGCCCTGGGATCTGCGCGTCGATGGTCAGTGTCGCGGAAACGGGTCGATCTGCGAGCAGCGTCCGCACCGTGATGCGGCGGTAGGGAGTGAGCCGAATCTCGTACTGGGCGGCGCCGGGCTTGACTTGGATCTTCCGGAACGCG
>CAYSWE010000110.1:0-11244 GCA_964434515.1 uncultured Phycisphaerales bacterium
ACCGCGTCCGGGATCTCGCCGATCTTCTCACGCCAACGCTTGCCGATCTCGGTCGCGCTGATGGAGCGCTGCTCGGATGGCACGAGCTGCAGGTTCACTTCGCCGACGTGCGCGAACGAGAAGCGCGTACCGACCCGCCCCATGTTCTGCGATTGCTCGGTCCGGAATGGTTGATCGCCGATCGATGCCAGTGTGTGCAGGATGAGGCCGCTGCCAGAGCCAAGGTCACCGCCCAACTCACGCGCCAGCTCGGCCGCCTTGTCGGCCATGCGGCGAACATGTTGCGCCGTCACCTTGGCCGGAGTCCCTTGTGGCAGTGTCAGCGACGCGACCACGTTGTCCCCTTCGACGTCCGGGAAGAAGCGAAAGTTGATGATGCCACCGATCACCAGGGCGAGCGCGACGGCGAAGGTCACGATGCCCCAGGCGAGCGTCACGTAGCGCCAGCGCAGCGTCCAGCCGAGCACCGGGCTGTAGACTCGTGCGGCGAACCACTCGAGACCGAGGCTGAAGGGGCGCTGGAACCAAAGCCATGCGTTGCGAATCGGTCGGAACAACAGCATCAGCCCGTGCGCGTCGGGGACCTTGCCGAACGGGCGCTCGTGGGACAGGTGTGCTGGTAGCACGAGTTTGGACTCGATCAACGAGAACAGCAGGCACGGGATGACGACCAGCGGGATCTGCTTCCAGATGTCGGTGGCGTTGCCGGCGACGTCGAGCATCGGACAGAACGTTGCGACCGTCGTCAGCACGCCGAAGGTGACCGGCACGGCGACGCGCTTGGTGCCGCGCACGACGGCACTCACTCCATGCTTGCCCTGCTTGAGTTCGTTGTAGACGCTCTCGCCGGTGACGATCGCGTCGTCGACGATGATGCCGAGCACGATGATGAACGCGAACAAGGAGATCATGTTCAGCGAGATGCCCAACACCGGCATCATGGCGATTGCGCCGAGGAAGCTGATCGGCACACCGAGGCTAACCCAGAACGCGAGCCGGAAGCGCAGGAACAGCGCGAGAACGATGAATACCAGCAAGAGTCCGGCGACGGCGTTGCGCACCAGCAGGCCGATGCGGCTCTTCAAGATGAGCGTGTCGTCGCGCCAGATCGACAGCTCGACGCCGTGCGGCATGCCCGCGCGGGCCGAATCGACGTAGCTGTGCACGGCGCTGGAGATTCCGAGGACGCTTTGGTTCCCGACGCGGAAGACCTTGACGATGACGGCGGCCTTGCCGTCGAAGCGCGACGACTGGTCGGTCTCGGCAAAGCCGTCGCATACGTTGGCGACGTCGGCGATGTGCACACGTGTGCCGTCGGCGTCGGTCCGCACGACGATCGCCTCGAAGTCACTGGCGACGTAACCCTGTCCTTTGGTACGCAGGAGGATTTCGCCGCCGTCGGTGCGCACGGACCCGCCGGGAAGATCGAGCGATGAGCGACGCACGGCGTCCGCGACCTCGCCGAACGACAGGCCGAAGCGGCGCAGGGCTTCCTCGCGGACGTCGATGGAGATCTCGTAGGGGCGGACGTTGACGAGTTCGACCTGGGAGACCTCCGGCAGGCTGGCGATGTCGTCGCGCACCCGCTGACCAATCTCCTTGAGGCTGCGCTCGGGCGCGTCGCCAAACACGGCGACGTTGAGCACTTGGCGCTTGAGCTCGACCTTGGCGATGGTCGGCTCCTCGGCTTCGGCCGGAAACGTCGTGATGGCATCCACAGCGTTCTTGACGTCCATGAGCAGGAGGTCGACGTCGGCGCCGGGGACGGCTTCGATCGACACGCTACCGCGATTCTCGTTCGCGAGTGAGCGGATGCGCTTGACACCGGCGAGCCCTTGCACGGCCTCTTCGATCCGAGCACAGATGGATTCTTCGACTTCCTCGGGTGCGGCCCCGGGGTAGACGACGTCGACGCGGACGACCGCGGGGTCGATGGCGGGAAACACCTCCTTGCGCAAGTTGGTCGCGAGCGTCAAGGCCCCTGCGACGGCGATCAGCGTCATGAGCAGATTGGCGGCGACCCCATTCGCCGCGAACCACGCGATCCAGCCACGTTGTTGCACGGCTATCTCCGGCTCGGGACGGGAAGCTGGACCCCGTTCCGGTCGGTCGAGGCCACGCGGACCCGCAGTCCGTCGGTCCAACCGGGGACGTGCGTGATGCAGACTTGGTCGCCTGGGGCAAGCCCAGTGCGGATCCAAGCGTCGTCGCCGTCGAAGCGCGCGATCGCGACATGGCGCGGTCGCAGGCGACCGTCGATCACCGCGAGAACGAGCTTGCCGTCGATCAGCACCGCGCGCGGGATGCGCACCACGTTGTCGATCGGGCGACCCTGGATCTCTGCCTGCACGAACATGCCCACCGCGAGCGGAATCACCGTGCCCTGGAGCTTGCGCCCATAGGGGTCGACGACGCGGGCAACGACGTGCACCATGCGCGTGCGGGGGTCGATCTCCGCCTCGGTCCGAACGATGTGCCCGGTCCAGGACAGCGGTTGGCCGGCAAAACGCGTGCGTAGCGTGACGACGGGGCGGCGCGCAACGCTCGGGCTGCTGCCGAGCGGAAGGTCGAGGAACTCCAGCTCCGCATCCGGGAGAGGCAGTCGAATCTCGGCTGCGTCGACCGCGTAGATCGTGCCGATCGGGATGCCACGCTGCACGACCTCGCCGACGTCGACGGTCTTGCTGCGCACGCGACCAGCGTAGGGGGCGACGATACGCGTACGTTCGAGGTCGAGCCGCGCGCGCGCGCGCTCGGCCTTCGCTGCGTCAAGCTGCGCGCGCGCTTCGCGCAGCTGCGGGCGCCGCGCGACGAGGTCGGGGGCCGGGCGATCGCGATGCTCTTGACGCCAGGCCGCGAGGGCGGTTTCGGCTTCGGCCGCCTGCTGGACGAGGGCGACCTCGGCCGCCGCGACGCGCGCTTCGATGCGCGCGACCGCGAGCTCGTAGTCGATTCGTTCGATCTCGAGGAGGGTGTCCCCGGCCGCAAAGAAGCTTCCCGGTTCGAAGCAGCTCGCGATGCGCACGACGCGGCCGGAGACCTCCGGGATGATGCGGCTCGCGGTGCGCGGCGTGACCGTGCCCTGGCTATGCACCACGTAGTGTCCGGACGCGGCGACGACGCGTGTGGTTCGAACGAGCGGAGCGGCCACCCTAGCTTCGCGTTCCTTCGGTTTGGGGCGCATCCGGTCGGCGAGGCGCACGGCGAACACTCCTGCGATCAGCAGGACGATCGTCGCGGTGATCTGAACGGCAAGTTTCATGGTCGGTGTCCCGCGGGCTGGTCGGATTGCGACGCGGCGAAGCCGCCGCCGAGTGCCAGATGCAGATCGATGCGATGCTCGAGGCGCCGCCTTCGTGCCGTGAGACGCTGGCTGGCAGCTGCGAGCGAGCGGCGTTGCGACTCGAGCACATCGAGGTAGCTGCCGACGCCGCGCTCATAGCGTTGTTTGGCCAGTTGCTCGGCGTTCGTAGCGGCGGCTTCGGCCTGCGCGAGCTGTTCTTCTTGCCGGCGCAGCAGCGCTTCGGTGGCAAGTCCGGTTTCCACCTCACGGAACGCGCGCAGGCTCACGCTCGCATACGCCTCTGTCGCTTCGCGCGCCCGAGCTCGGGCCAACGCGACGTTGTTGCGCAGCCGCGCGCCGTCGACGAGTGGCGCGACGATGCCGCCGAGCAGATTCCAGGCGAAGAAGTCGCGGTTGAGCAGGTCTTGGAACTCACGCGAAGCCGTCCCCACGTTCGATGTCAGGGTGATGCGCGGCCAGAGCGCGGCGCGCGCCTCTTCGATGCGCGTGGTGAGCGCCGCGAGTCGGCGCTCGGCGGCGCGCACATCCGGCCGACGGCGCAGCAGGTCGAGCGGCTGGCCCGCGGGGATTGGAGGAGGCACGGCCGGCAGTTCCGCGTTGGCAGGGAGAGACCCGGCCGGGTAGCGCCCAAGCAGCACCTCGAGTTGGCGGTGCGCGCTGGCCAGCTGCTCGCGGCGCGTGGCGAGGTTGGCACGCCCGCTGGCCAGTGTGTTCTCGGCCAACCGCAGATCGACGGCCGGGCGCGTTCCGGCCTCGAAGCGGCGACGCGCGACCGCGAGACTGCTGGCGTAGCTCTTGACCGTGCGGCTTGCGAGCTCGACCTGCGCGCGCGCCGCCAGGGTTGCGAACCAGGCCTTGCTCGTCTGGCCAGCGATGGACAGCCAGCTCGCTCGCGCGTCTTCTCGGCTGGCCTCGACGTCGGCGATGGCGGCGCGCTTGCCGGCGCGGATTCGTCCCCAGAGGTCGAGTTCCCAGCTGAGTCCGAGCGACACGCCGAACGAGTTGAACGTGCGGCTGAGCGTGCCGCCCGGGATCGGCAGTCCAATGAAGTTTTGCCTCTGTCGCTGGCCGCTGGCCGACAGCGAAACGCTCGGCACAAGGTCGGCACCCGCGAGCCGGGCTTGGACCACCGCCGTGTCGATGCGCGCGACCGCGGCGCGCAGGTCGTGGTTGTGGGCCAGCGCCTCGGCGACGATCTCGTCGAGTCGTGGGTCACCGAAGCTCGTCCACCAGTCGACGGCGCTCGTGCCGGTCGCGCTCGTGCCGGCCACGAAGTTCTCCGGGATCGCGTCTCGTAGGCGGACCTCGATCCGCTCTGGGCTCGACACCGTGCACGCACAGACGGTGAGAAGGCCGGCCAGCGCGAGTTGTCCGGTTGGTTTCATGAGCGGTGCTCCGCGCGGAAGCCGGCGGCGGCGTAGTCGACGATCTGGGCCAGCACGATTTCGTCATCCGCCGCCGAGCACTTGCCCCAGGTCAGCATCGGCAGGCGCTCGGCATTGGTCATCGTGTGGCAGCAAACCCCGATGGTGAAATGGAGACGCCAGGCCAGCTCGGTCTCGTCGAGTCGCGGCAGCGCGCGCGAGAGACTTCGCATGGCGCGCTCGCGAATCTCCCCGAACTGTCCCAGCACGAAGCGCAGCTGGTCGCCGGGCTCGTTGATGAGCCGTCCGGCGAAGCGCACGAACTGCTGCGCCTGGTCGCTGCGCGACAGCTCGAGCAATGGGCGCACCAAGGCCTCGAGGATCGCCTCGACCGATGCGGGTTTTGGCGCGGCCGCTGCCTCTGCTTGCTCGAGCAGGGCCAGACGCTTGGCGTTGACCGGCGCAATCCGCCGCGCAAACACCGCCTCGACGAGCTTCTCCTTCGAGCCAAAGTGGTAGTTGACGGCCGCGATGTTGGCGCCCGCCGCGCTCGTGATCGCCCGCAGCGACGCGCCGAAGCCCTGCTCGGCGAAGAGTCGTTCGGCAGCGTTCAGCAGGCGTTCCTTGGGATCGGCGTCGGCCATCGAGGTCCAGGTTCGTTTCAAGTGGTGTTTGAATCGGCGTTGGGACATCGTGCCAGCTGCAAGCTCGCGCGTCAGGCGGTTTCTTGCTTTTCAGTGCCGCTGCGGTTTCGCCGTCGTCGGGTCCGCAGGCCAGGCGTGCTTCGGGTAGCGGCGGCGGAGCTCGGAACGGACGCGCGGGTAGAGGTTGGTCCAGAAGCTGGCGAGGTCGGTGGTGACCTGGACTGGGCGTAGATTCGGCGCGAGCAGCTCGAGCACGACCTGTACGCGGCCGCCGGCCAGGCGCGGCGTCGCCGTCGAGCCAAAGAACTCCTGCAGCCGTGCCGCGACGGTCGGGCCGCCTTCCCGGTCGTAGTGGATCTTGGCTTTCCGGCCCGAGGGGAGCTGCACGGAGTCGGGCGCGTCGCGATCCAGGGTGGCCCGCAGTGTGGGCCAGCGCGCGAACAGCCACGGCGCCAGGTCGGCGCGGCGCAAGCTGGCGAGGTCGCGGCCGTCGCTTGCCTCCAACGCGAGGCTCGCGAGTTCCGCGTTGTCGAGCCTCGGCAGCGTATCGCGCACTTGGTCGTCCGTGGTTGCAGCGCGGAGCCACGCGATGCGTTGTCGCAGGCGGGCGAACGATTGGAGCTGCGGCAACCAGCGTTCCGGGTTTCGCTCCAGGAGACGCAGCAGCAGCGGGGCGGCGACCTCACGGCTCGCGCTGCCGGCCGGCGTCTCGTCGATCAGCAGGTCCGCGTAGCGCGTGCGGCGTACGATGCGGACCTGACCGCGTTCGGCGTCGAGTGTGGGTTCGTCGGTAGTGCGGATGGCGTCGGAGCCGAGCTCCCGCAACCAGGCGCACTCGATGGGCTGGGCGAGGGAGACCATGGGGCGAGCGCGTCCGCGTTGACTTCGGTCGACCAGATCGAGCGCGACGAACCACCGGTCCTGCGGGCGATCCTCCGGCAGCGTGCCCTTGCGGATCTCGAGGCTGCGATGGCCCAGGAGGCTAGCCTTGCGCGGCGTGTCTTGGCGGGAGACCGCCACGCGGTCGGGAAAGCCCAAGAGCACGGCGTGGGCCAGGTCGCGGTCGGGGAGTTCGTCGCACGGCCGGGCGCCACCGGCAATCTGATCCTGCGCGGTGGCGACGCGGCGCGCGTGCGCTCGATCCACGCCGAGGCGCTGGCAGATGCCGGCGCCGAGGCCGTGCTCGCGGAGCTCGCGCAGCGTCCACAGCTGTTCGATGAGTGCACCGGCCTCGCCGCATGGAAGGTTACGAAACGCCCCCTCGCTGAGCAGAGCTGCGATGCCCGCGGCTTCGAACCGACAACCGAGCGTCTCGGCCGCAACCACGATCCGGGCCAGCCGCGGATGCAGTGGTAGACGCAGCATGGCAGCGCCGGTTTCGGTGATGCGGCCGCCCTGGTCGACGGCGCCGAGGTCCACGAGCAACGCTTCGGCGCGGGCGAGGGCGTGCGGGTCGGGCGGCGTGAGCCAGGCGAAGCGGCTAGGATCGAGGCCGGCAAAGCTACGCACGGCCAGCGCCGGTCCGGCGAGATCGATGCGCAGCAACTCCGGTGTGGTCTGTGCCGCCCGACGGCGTTCCTCGCCCTGGGTCCAGACTCGGTAGCACCGCCCGTCCTCGGTGCGGCCGGCGCGGCCGGCGCGTTGGGTCAACGATGCCAGGGACGCCTCTTCGAGCACCAGGCGGTCGAGTCCACGTCCTGCGTCATGGCGGTGCAGACGCACCAAGCCGCCGTCGACCACCGCGCTGACGCCTTCGATCGTCAGAGAGCTTTCGGCCAGGTTGGTTGCGACGACGACCTTGCGCCGCGTCGTTGGCCGCACTGCCGCGTCCTGGGCCTCGCTGTCCAGGCTGCCGTGCAGTGGCAGGATCTCTACGTTGGCGCACTCGGGCGCACCGCGCAGTGCGCGCATGGTCGCTTCGATCTCGCGCTTGCCGGGCAGGAAGGCGAGCACGTGGCCGCGCGTCTCCTTCAGCGCGCGTCGCGTCGCGTCGAACATGCGTAGCTCCAAGGGGCGCGGATCGTGTTGTTCGAACCAGTGGATGCTGACGTCGTGACTCCGGCCGGCGACGCGCACATGGGCGGCATCGAGCCATGCGACGATCGGGTCGGCGTCGAGCGTCGCGGACATCACGAGGATCTCGAGGTCCGGGCGCACGGTTCTGCGGATCTCACGCAGCATGCCGAGCGCCAACTCCGACTCCACGTGGCGCTCGTGGAACTCGTCGAGCACGACGGTTGTGATGCCTTCGAGAAACGGGTCGGCAAGGATGCGGCGCAGCAGCACGCCATCGGTGACGTAGCGGATGCGTGTGGCGGCGCTGATGCGTCGGTCGTGTCGGACGACGTAGCCGATCTCTTGACCAAGCTTGCCTGCACGTTCGTGCGAAACGCGTCGTGCGGCGGCGCGTGCAGCGATGCGGCGCGGCTCCAGCACAAAGATGCGCCGCCGGGCGTCGTGGTCGAGCAGAGCCGGTGCGACCCGCGTGGTCTTGCCCGAACCGGGTTCCGCTTCGAGCACGAGCGTTCCGTGCTCCTGCAGCGTGCCCACGATCGTGCCGAGCTGCGAGTCGATCGGGAGCGGGGATGGCACGATGGGGCGCATGACACTCGACGATAGCGCCGCCTCCGGTGTATGGTTCGCGACGCAACACCAAGAAATGGGCCTATGGGAGGCCAAGGATGAAGATACACACGCGCGCGACTACGGCGACCGTCGGTGGGCTGGCTCTGCTTACGCTCTCCTCCTGCGGTGCAGCTTACTATAAGGCCATGGAGGCGTTCGGGTATGCCAAGCGGGACCTGCTGATCGAGCGCGTCGAGGACGGTCGCAAGCAGCAGACCGAGGCCAAGGAGCAGATCCAGGAGACCTACAAGGCGTTCCAGGAACTCACCGGCGGTGGTGGCAGCGAGCTCGAGACGGTTTACAAGAAGCTCGCCAAGCAGTTGGGACGGTCCAAGGACGAGGCCGCGCAGGTTCGACGTTCGATCGAGCGCATCGAGAAGGTCGGTACCGATCTGTTCGCGGAGTGGGAGACGGAGATCCAAGAGATTCATTCCACGGATCTGCGCGCCAAGAGTACCGCGCTGCGGCGCGACACCCTGGCTCGCTATCAAAAGATGGTCTCCGCCATGCACACCGCGGAGGGGCGCATGGCCCCGGTGCTGCAGACGTTCCAGGACCAAGTGACGTTCCTGAAGCACAACCTCAACGCGCAGGTCATCTCCGGTCTCGAGACCACGGTGGGTGAGATCGGCAAGACGGTCGACAATCTCATCGCCGAGATGGAGTCGTCGATCCGCGAAGCCAACTCGTTCATCAAGTCGATGGACGGAAAGTCCTAAGTCGTACCAGCGAACTCCGCGCGAGGACTATGCCGTGGCTCGGCGGCGGCGTAGGCGCTCGGCATGCTTGGCGCGCGTCGTCTTCCAGCGCTCGTGGAACCACATCCAGTCGCCCGGGTGTTGGCGGATGCAGTCTTCGACGGCTTCGGTCCAAGCGTGCGTTAGCCGCTCGAGTTCGGCGGTTCGAGGTGCGTTCGGCCGCGGCTCGATCGGGTCCGCGCAGCGCACCTCGAGGCCTTTCGGAGTGCGCACGACGAACGTGGGTACGAGTGGAACGTCGGCGCGGTAGGCGAGGAATGCGGGTCCGGTCGGGGTCCAGGCCTCGTGGCCAAAGAACGGCAAGAACATGCCGCCGATGCGTGCAACATCCTGGTCGGCCGCGACGCCGACCATGCCACCCTCTTTCAAGATCCGCAGCGCGATCCGTGGGGAGTCCGTCTGATAGAGCGTGCGCGCGCCACAGCGGCTGCGTGCTCGCTCGAGGATGGCGTTGAGGCTCTGGTTGGGCACACGCCGCGCCACGAGGTTGGGGCTCCGACTCGGAAACCGTTCTCGGTAGGCTCCGCCAAGATACTCCCAGTTGCCGACGTGGGCGGTGACGGCGACGAAGCCTCGCTGTTCGTCGAGCGCAGCCGTGACGCGGTCGAACGAGGGATGCCACGACACGTAGCCTGAGGGAACTCCGCCGCGCCAAAGCTGATAGACCTCGGCCACGATGTAGCCGATGTTGCGGCATACCTGGCTACGGATGCGTCGCTTCTTCGCATCGGTGATCGTGTCGCCAAACACCAGGTCCAGGTTGGCTCGGATGGTTCGCCCGAGTACGACGCGGCCGACCACGCGCGCGATCCAACCGCCCGCAAAGCGCATCCAACGGAACGGGATCGGATAGAGCGCCCACACGGCGGCCGTGGCGAGCCACGACTGCACGCTGCGCCGGATGCCTCGCGTCGCCCGTCGCCAGCCCTGACGCTGCTTGCGGGTCGACCTGGGTTGCTCCGTCGCCGTATCCATGGGGCGGAGACTAGTGCGCCTCCGGCCAAATATCGATGATGATTCGCGGTCTCAGCCGGCGCGCTTGAGGACGTTCGCTGTCAGTGGTCCTTCGGCGACCTGCATCTCCCCTGGAGCCAGGCTGCTCAGGTCCACGAGCACCCGGTCTTCGGGTCGCAACGTGTCGTTCTCGGGTGTCGTCACGATCGTGACGACGGGGCGTTCGAGGTCGTGAGTCTGTCGCTCGACGAGCGCGACCGCGCCCGAGCCCATGCGCACGTGTGTGCCGACGGGATAGAGTCCGTTCGTCGTGATGAACTGGCGCAACAGGTGGGAAGCGAAGTGCTTCTTCATGGAGATCATGATGCGGTAGGCGCGTGTGGGGGACATCGCTGGCTTGTATGGGCGCACAGCCGTCAGCGCCTCGTAGACGTCGCAAATCTTGACGATCTTGGTGATCGTCGACAGCGGTGCGTTGAGTTTGTCCTTGGGGTAGCCCTGTCCGAGCAGGGTCCGGTGATGGCCGAACGCCGTTGCCACGGCCGCGGGATCCGTGTTCTCGAGCTCGAGAAGGATGGCGGCGCCGTGGGTCGTGTGCTTTTCCATCTCTTCGCGCTCCTCCTTTGAGAGGCGATGGGGCGCGTGCAGGATCTCATACGGGACGCGAGCCTTGCCGACGTCATGCAGCATGGCGGCAAGGCCGATCCTGTTGCGCAGGAGCGGGTCCGGCGTCAGGGACTTGGAAAAGTTGAGTGCAAGGAAGCACACGCGTACGGAGTGTCCGAATGTAAACGAGTCGTACTGCTCGTAGCGCGCGAGGTTGAGCATCGACTTCGGGTCCTGGTCGAGCCTGGTCATGATGTGTTCGATCTGGTCACGCGCCGTGTGCAGCGAGAGCTGTTCACCGCGGCAGATCGAAACGCTCATCCCCTGGAGCGTGTCGAAGACCCTCTGATAGAGTTCGAGCGGGACCTCGAGCGCCATCTTGGGAACGCGCATACTGCCGACACCTTCGCCATGTCCTCCGGGCGGCGGCAGGAGCCGGACGCGCTGGGCTCCTTCGGCCGCCAGCCGAGCGTTGGCGGCGCTCCAGTCGTCGCCGCGATCCTTGCGGTCGCCGAGCAAGCTCAAGAGTGTGAGGATTTCGTCCTGTGTGCAGTCCCGGCGAATGCCGATCCCGCCCGAGTCCATGCGCTCGATCGGATCGATCAGCTTCGCTCCGCCGAGCGTCGATCCCAGGAGAGGCTTGCCGTCGAAAACCAGATAGCCGTCGATGACTCCGAGGAGCAGTTCGTCCTCGGTCGTCTGTTGGAACTGTTCCTCGAGCCCCGCGAGGATGTCCTGCAGCGCAGCCGTGACGCGCGGGTGTCCATCCCAGTAGATGCGATTGTTGACGATTGCGATGACGAGGTCGTCCACGAGTCCGGTGACTCCGCCGAGCTTCGATCCCCCAGGTCCGACGTCACACATGTTGCCTATCCAATCCTCTTGAGTGCCAGAGCCGCTGCCTGGCGAATCCGCGTGGGTTCCTTGCTCATCAGCAACCAGCGCCGTGCGCCGACGATCTCGGTCAGCTTTCCTTTCGCCGCCAGGCC
>CAYSWE010000111.1:0-11199 GCA_964434515.1 uncultured Phycisphaerales bacterium
GGTCACGTTCGCTGTCGGTTGCGAGTTGAGCACCGCCGTGAACGTAGCCGTGCCGCCGACTTCTGTGGTCGGCTGCGAGATCGCGCTGACGGTGATGCCGGCGGTTTCGTCGTCGAGGTTGGTGACCGCAACGTTGGCCGGCGTGATGGCTGCATAGGCGGCGTCGGTACTCGTCGTGGCCGTGAACGCGATGGCGTAAGTCTGGGTTCCGTCGGCGATGTTGTCGTTGACGCCGGTGACGGTGACGGTTTGTGGCGCGTTCCAGTTGGCGGCCGTGAAGGTTAGGTTGGCGACGCCAGTCGCACCCTCGGAGAGGTCGTTGGAGGCGAAGTTGATCGTTACGTTGCCCGTGGGTTGCGATGCGAGGACCGCGGTGAACGTAGCCGTTCCGCCGGCTTCGGTCGTCGGGCCAGAGATTGCGCTAAGCGTGATCGCGGCGGTCTCGTTGTCCGTGTTAGTGACGACGACGTTGGCTGGCGTGATGGCCGCGTAGGCGGCGTCAGCGCTGGTCGTGGCCGTGAACACGACGGCGTAGGTCTGGTCTCCATCGGCCACGTTATCGTCGACGCCGGTGACGGTGACGGTTTGCGCCGCGTTCCAGTTGAGAGCGGTGAAGGTCAGGCTGGCGACGCCGGTCGTGCCTTCCGTGAGGTCGTTCGAAGCAAAGTTCAACGTGACGTCGGCCGTCGGCTGCGAGTTGAGGACCGCGGTGAACGTCGCTGTGCCACCGGCTTCGGTCGTAGGCCGGGAGATCGCACTCACGGTGATGCCCGCTGTCTCGTTGTCGAGGTTCGTGGCGACGACATTGGCCGGCGTGATTGCCGCGTAGGTCGCGTCCGTGCTGGTCGTCGCCGTAAAGGCGATGGCATACGTCTGCGTTCCGTCGGCCAGGTTGTCATCGACGCCGGTGACCGTGACCGTCTGCGCTGCTGCCCAGTTCGCAGTCGTGAAGGTTAGCGAGGCGACGCCGGCCGTACCTTCGGTGGTGTCGTTGGAGGCGAAGTTGAGCGTGACGTTGGCGCTGGGCTGCGAGTTGAGGCGGGCGGTAAACGTGGCCGTGCCGCCTGCTTCGGTCGTTGGCGCAGAGATCGCACTGACGGTGATGCCCGCGGTCTCATCGTCGACGTTCGTCGCAATGATGCTCGAAGGCGTGATGGCGGCGTAGGCCGTGTCCGTGCTCGTCGTGGCCGTAAACGCGATGTTGTAGACCTGGTTTCCGTCGGCGATCGCATCGTTGACGCCGGTGACGGTGACGGTCTGCGCCGCGTTCCAGTTGGCGGGCGTGAACGTTAGGCTTGTAACACCCGTCGTGCCTTCCGTCGAGTCGGACGTTGCGAAGTTGAGCGTTACGTTCGCAGTGGGCTCCGAGTTGAGTTTGGCGGTGAACGTCGCCTGCCCCCCTGCTTCGGTGGTCGGCGCGGTGATCGCCGTCAGCGTGACACCAGCGGTCTCATCGTCAAGATTGGAGGCCACAACGCTCGTTGGCGTGATTGCGGCGTACTTGGCATCGGTACTCGTCGTTGACGAGAAGGCGATCGCGTACAGCTGGTTGCCGTCATCGATGGCGTCGTTCACGCCGGTCACTGTGATGGTTTGCGGCGCGTTCCAGTTGGCCGTGGTGAACAGCAGCGTGGAGGTGCTAGTCGTCCCCTTGGACGTATCGTTGCTCGCCAGGTTGAGCGTCACATTCGCCGTGGGCTGTGAGTTGAGCACTGCCGTAAACGTGGCTTGACCGCCGATCTCGGTGGTCGGCTGCGTCATCGCAGTGAGCGTGACACCCGCTGTCTCGTCGTCGATGTTTGTAATCGGGACAGGCGGGAGAGAGATGGCGTCGAAACTCTTGTCCTTACTCTTCGTCGCCGAGAACGTGATCTTGAAGACCTTGCTGCCGTCATCGATGCTGTCGTCGACGCCGGTGACGGTGACGATCTGTGGCGCTTTCCAGTTGAGCTTCGTGAAGGTCATGCTGGACGTGCCGACGGTGCCTTCCGAGACGTCGTTGGATGCCAGGGTGAGCGTCACATCCGCGCTCGGCTGCCGGCTCAGCACGACCGAGAAGTTGACCTGAGTGCCGCCCTCGGAGGTTGCGCCGCTGACCGCGCTCACCTTGACCGCGGCGTCGATCGAGTCGCCGTTGCTGCCGCTCGCTACAGGATGATAGGGCGAACATGCCGCCGGTCGAAACAACAAGGCCGATCTTCGCTATCCAATTCATATGAGGTCTCCAATGATGACGAGCGACAACGAGGTGAGAGGCTTCGTGGGCCCGCTTGGGTACTGATGCGTAGAGACGCGTCGCGGCCGAGGCCGACGACGGGGTTCAAAGGAACAGCGTCTCGCGACGCATGGTCCACTTGCTCGGTCGTCGGCTCATACGGTGTGGGGACTTGAGGCGCTTCGCGGGCTTGGGCCGTGCCGAGCCCGGCACCGTGTGCGCGCTCGCAGCGGCGCTACGAGCGCGCAGGTCGTTCGAAAGCCCCCGAGAGCACGGTTCTCACGCCGATGGATCGGTTCTCCGAGCGGTGGGGGGCTGGCCCGGAAAGCATGCGTCCGGCGTCAGGCGAGACAACTTGTTACACTGCGGGACTCGCGCGCGTCGGTCGAGTCACGACTAGTCGTCGTCGACGTTGGTCATCGGCACGGACGGTGGGACCATGCCGTTGTAGTTGCCATCCGTGCTCAGCGAGGCCGTGAAAACGATGCTGTAGGGCTGGTTACCGTCGACGAACGGATCATCGACGCCGGTGACGGTCACGGTTTGCGCCGTGCTCCAGTTGGCCGGAGTGAATACCAGGCTTGTCACCGCCACGGTGCCCTCGCTCACATCGTTGGTGTTGAAGTTCACGGTGACGTTGGCGGTGGGCTGGGATTGCAGCGCAACTGTGAACGTCGCAGTTCCGCCGCCTTCGGTCGTCGGGCCCGAGACCGGGCTGATGCTTACGCCTGGCGTCTCGTCATCGACGTTGGTCACGGGCACGCTTGGCGGCGTGATGCCGCTGTAGTTTGCGTCGGTGCTTGTCGTTGCCGTGAACGTGACTTGGTAGGCTTGATTTCCATCGGCCACGGCATCGTTGACGCCGGTGATCGTCACGGTCTGCGGCGTGTTCCAGTTGGCTGTCGTGAACGTGTACGCCAGAGCCCCCACGGTCCCCTCGCTCGCGTCATTGCTGTTGAGGTGCACGACGACAGTGGCCGTTGGTTGCGAGTTGAGCACGACTGCGAAGGTCGCGGTTCCGCCGCCTTCGGTTGTCGGGCCGGAGATTGCTCCCACGGAGACGCCCGCGGTTTCGTCATCGATGTTGGTTACCGGGACGTTGGCTGGCACGAGGCCGAAGTACTTCGGATCGCCGCTGGCGGTTCCGCCGAACGCAACCGCGTAGGTCTGGTTCCCGTCGGCAAGAGCATCGTTTTGGCCGGTCACGGTGACGGTTTGTGGTGCGTTCCAGTTCGCCGTCGTGAACGTCAAGTTCGGAACGTTGGTGACTCCCTCGGAAGGGTCGTTGGATACGAGATTGACAATCACGCTCCCCGTTGGCTGGGAGTTGAGCACGATCGTCAGTGTCGCGGTTCCGCCGCCTTCGGTCGTCGGGCGTGAAATGGCGCTGACGTTGATGCCGGCGGTTTCATCGTCGAGGTTGCTGACGACGACGTTGGCCGGGATGAGCCCGCTATACTTGGCGTCGGCACTGGTTGTGGCGGTGAACACGATTGCGTAGGTCTGTGTTCCGTCCGCTACGTTGTCGTTGGCGCCGGTGACCGTGACGGTCTGTGCCCCGGCCCAGTTGACCGGCGTGAAGGTCAGGGTCGCCACGCCGATCGTGCCCTCCGTCAGATCGTTGGACGTAAAGTGGAGCGTGACATTGGCGGCGGGCTGCGAGTTGAGCACCGCGGTGAATGTCGCGGTCCCGTTACCTTCCGTCGTCGGTTGAGAGATCGGGCTGAGGGTGATGCCCGCAGATTCGTTGTCCAGGTTGGTCACGGCGATGCTGGCGGGCGTGATCCCCGCGTAGGCCGCGTCGGCGCTGGTCGTGGCGGCAAACGTGACGTTATAGGCCTGTGTGCCGTCGGCGATCGCGTCGTCCTGCCCGGTGACCGTGACCGTCAGGGTCGCGTTCCAGTTGGCGGGAGTGAACGTCAAGCTGGCGACTCCGGTCGTCCCCTCGGTGGCGTCGCTCGTGGCGAAGTTGAGTGTCACGTTGGCCGTTGGTTGCGAACTCAAGACCGCCGTGAAGGTGGCTGTCCCGCCGGTCTCGGTCGTCGGGCGCGAGATGGCGCTGATGTTGATGCCGGCGGTCTCGTCGTCGAGATTGGTGACGGCGATGCTGGTTGGCGTGATCGCGGCGTACGCAGCGTCGGTGCTCGTCGTCGCGGCGAACGCGATCGAATACGCCTGTGCTCCGTCGGCCAGGTTGTCGTCTTGGCCCGTCACGGTGACGGTTTGCATCGCGTTCCAGTTCGCCGGCGTGAAGGTAACACTGGCGACTCCGGTCGTTCCCTCGGTGGCATCGTTGGTGGCAAAGTTGAGCGTGACGTCGGCGGTCGGTTGTGAACTGAGCACAGCGGTAAAGGTCGCCGTCCCGCCCGCCTCGGTCGTGGGTTGTGAGATCGCGCTGATGTTGATCCCGGCGGTCTCATCATCCAAGTTGGCGACGCCGACGGAGGATGGCAGGATCGCCGCGTAGGCAGCGTCCGTGCTGGTCGTGGCCGCGAAGACGATCGCGTAGGTTTGGGTTCCGTCAGCCAGGTTGTCGTTCTGACCGGTCACCGTGACGGTCTGCGTCGCGTTCCAGTTGGCAGGCGTGAACGTCAAGCTGCCCACGCCTGCGACTCCTTCCGTTGCGTCGTTGCTCGCAAAGTTGAGTGTCACGTTGGCGGTCGGTTGCGAGTTGAGCACGGCCGTGAACGTGGCCGTCCCACCGGTCTCAGTCGTCGGTTGGGAGATCGTCCCGACCGTGACGCCAGCCGTTTCGTCGTCGAGGTTGCTGGCTAGGACCGTCGTGGGCGTGATGGCTGCATAGGCTGCATCGGTGCTTGTCGTTGGGCCAAACGCGATGCTGTAGGTCTGGGTTCCGTCGGCCACGTTGTCGTTCTGACCGGTCACGGTGACGGTTTGCGTCGCGTTCCAGTTGGCCGGCGTGAACGTCAGGCTGGTGACGCCAGTCGTGCCTTCGGTGGCGTCGGTTGTTGCGAAGTTGAGCGTGACATTGGCCGTCGGTTGCGAACCGAGGACGGCGGTAAACGTCGCGGTTCCTCCGGCCTCGGTCGTTGGAGCCGAGATCGGACTGATCGTTACGCCGGCGGTCTCATCGTCGGCGTTGCTCGCTAGGACGTTGGCAGGCGTGATGGCGGCGTAGGCCGTGTCGACGCTCGTGGTGGCGGCGAAGACGATCGCGTAGGCCTGCGTACCGTCGGCGAGGTTGTCGTCCACGCCGGTCACGGTGACGGTTTGGGGCGCGTTCCAGTTCACCGGCGTGAATGTCAGGTTCGCGACGCCAGTCGTGCCCTCGGTGGCATCGTTGGTGGCGAAGTTGAGCGTGACGTCGGCCGTTGGCTGTGAGTTGAGGACGGCGGCGAAGGTCGCGGTTCCGCCAGCTTCGGTCGTGGGGCGCGAGATTGCGCCGATGGTGATCCCGGCAGTTTCGTCATCCAGGTTGGTCACGACGACGTTGTTTGGCGTGATTGGTGCGTAGTTCGGGTCGCTACTCGCGGTGGCAGCGAAGACGATCGCGTACGGTTGGCTGCCATCGGCGAGGTTGTCGTCGACACCGGTGACCGTAACCGTTTGGGGCGCATTCCAGTTGGCAGCGGTGAACGTCAGGTTGGCGACGCCCGTCGTACCCTCGGTCGGATCATTGGTGGCGAAGTTGAGTTGGACGTTGGCGCTCGGTTGCGAGTTGAGCACGGCGGTGAAGGTCGCGGTTCCTCCCGCCTCCGTTGTCGGTCCCGAGATTGCACCTACCGTGATGCCCGCCGTCTCGTCGTCGATGTTGGTGGCGATGATGTCGGTCGGCGTGATGGCGGCGTAGGCGGAATCCGTGCTCGTCGTTGCCGCGAATACCACCGAGTAGACCTGGTTGCCGTCGGCGATCGAATCGTTGACACCGGTGACGGTAACGGTCTGCGGTGCTTTCCAGTTGGTCGGCGTGAACGTCAATAGCTGGACACCGGTTGTCCCTTCGGTTAGGTCGTTGCTGGCAAAGTTGAGCGTCACATCGGCGGTCGGCTCGGAGTTGAGTACCGCTGTGAATGTTGCTTGACCGCCGGTCTCGGTCGTTGGGACGGTCATGGCGGTCAGTGTGACGCCTGCGGTTTCGTCATCGAGATTGGCGACGGCCACAGGGTTCGGCGTGATGGCAGCGTAGGTGGTGTCGCTGCTCGTCGTCGCGGAGAACGCGATGCTGTACAGCTGGTTTCCGTCGTCGACGTCGTCGTTGACGCCGGTGACGGTGACGGTCTGCGGGGCGTTCCAGTTCGTCGCGGTGAACGAGACACTCGACGTGTTGGTCGTGCCTTCGCCCACGTCGTTGCTGGCAAGGTTGAGGGTGACATCGGCGGTTGGCTCGGAGTTGAGTACGACCGTGAACGTTGCTTGGCCGCCGGTTTCCGTCGTTGGCTGCGAGATCGCGCTCACGGTGACACCTGCGGTCTCGTCATCGATGTTCGTTACCGGTATGGGCGGGAGCGACAGCGCGTTGAAGGCGGAGTCGGCGCTTTTCGTTGCCGTGAACGTGATGTTGTAGACCTTGCTCCCGTCATCGACGTGGTCGTCGACTCCGGTCACGGTGACCGTCTGTGGCGCATTCCAGTTGAGCTTAGTGAAGGTCAACGACGCCGCGCTGATCGTGCCTTCCGACGGATCGCTGGAGGCGAGCGACAGGGTCACATTGGCGCTCGGCTGCCGGCTGAGCACGACCGAGAACATCGCCTGCGTGCCACGCTCCGAAGTTGCGCCGCTGATCGCGCTGAGCCTGACCGCAGCGTCGATCTGCTCGTTGCTGCTATTTCCACACGACGACAAAGCGAACAGGGTACACGCCGTCAGGTACAGGCCAGCCTTGGCTGTCCAGTTCATACTGAAGTCTCCGATGATGGCGAGCGACAGCGGAACTGCAGCAGTCGGGAATCGCGCTGGGTAGTACTGCGTTGGGGGTAGTTGTCGCAGTTAGTCGGTAGATACGTCGCAGGACTTGAGCCAGACCCTTCCGTCGGCGTGCGCTGAGATTTGTTACGGGCTTCTAGCCCGGCGCGTCTCTAACCTGGCCATGTGTTCCTGCGCCAGTTTCCACCGATGGGGGTCTACGAGACCCTGTTCCGTTTTGCCGACGCGACCGCCAAGTACATGGGGGATGTCGGCACACATCCTTGGGCGCAGGGATTTCCGATCACGACTCCTGTCCCTGGTGGACCGGCCTTGCCCGATCGAATCACCATCACCGCGGGCGACCGGATGTATCCGAAAGCCGATGGGCAACCACCGCTACGCCAGGCCATCGCGGACTACTACAACGAGTTCTACGGTGCCGGGATTTCTCCCGACAACGTTGCCGTTTTCGCAGGAGGACGCCCGGCGATCTTTGCGATCCTGGCGTTCCTGCGTGAGGGGGTCACGGTTGCGGTCGAGGAGACCGAGTACACACCCTATTTCGATTTGCTCGAGGTCCTCGGTCGCGATCGCAGGCTGATCCCTAGCCATGTGGGCAACCGGTTTCGTCCCAGTCTCCGTGAGCATCCGGATGGATCCGGCGTGCTGTTCTTGAAGAGCAATCCGTGCAACCCGACCGGCGTCACGATTGTCGGTGAGCAGCTGCGGGAACTCGTCGCTGCCTACAGTGCGCCGGACCGTGGAGCACTGATCGACGAGGCGTATGAGTTCTATGCCGACCCCGAGCCGGAGAGTGCGCTTCGGTATATCGATGACGTGGATGCTACCAACCTCTTCGTCGTGGGCGCGGCGACCAAGGGGCTCCAGGTCCCTGGTATGCGTGTGGGTTGGGTCGTTGCTGCTCGTGAGCACATCGAAGTCTTTCGCAACTACTCGTCGTTTGCGATGGGCGGCGTCTCGCGAGCGTCGCAGCTCTACGTTACCGAACTCCTCGCTCTCGATCGGGTTCGCCAGGCCCGCACGGCGATTGCGGCCTACTATGGCGGGCAGCGCAAGCGCTATGGCGATGGGCTTCGCGAACTCGGCTTCGAACTGTTCACGGGAACCGGCGGGTTCTACCACTGGGCCCGACTGCCCGGCGATCTGGACGGCGACGCCTTCAACGAGCGCTTGTTCGAGTTCGATGCCGGCATCCTCCCGGGTCGCCTCTGCGACATGGCACGTCGCGGCAAGGACGGCCCGCTCGGACGCATGATCCGCTTCTCGTTCGGGCCGCTGTCCGCGGACTCCTATGCGGGCGACATGGCAATCCTGAAGCAGGCGCGGGAATAGGCCGCTGCGGTGATCCTTTCTGCGGGTACCAAAGTGGTCTCCAAGGTGGCGATCGCCGGGACGACGCATGCCTACCCTGCGGGTGTGCTTGCCGTGATCGTCGAGGCGCCGCACGACGCGAGCCATGCGTATCGGGTTCGGTTGTCCGATGGGTTCGAGACCCACCTGTGCCGCGACCAGTTCGTGCTCCTACGCACGTTGCAGGCTTCTAGCATCGGTCGGGAACGCGCGGCGCTCGAGGATCGCGAGTTGAGTGAGCACGTCATCTATCGTTGCGTCGTCGGGTCGCGGGCCTACGGGCTCGACACCGAGGACTCGGACGTGGACACGCGGGGCGTCTATCTACCACCCGCGCGCCGCCAATGGTCGCTCTATGGCGTGCCCGAGCAGCTTGAGAATCGGCAGACGGACGAGGTCTACTGGGAGCTGCAGAAGTTCCTGGTGCTCGCGCTCAAGGCCAACCCGAACATCCTCGAGGTGTTGTATTCGCCCATCGTTCTCCACGTGGCACCCGTGGCGCAGGAACTGCTCTCGCTTCGTTCGGCATTCCTGTCGAAGCTCATCTTCCAGACCTACAATGGCTACGTGATGTCGCAATTCAGGCGGATGACCGGTCGCCGTGAGCGGCAGCTGGAGCCCAAGTGGAAGCATGCGATGCACTTGATTCGGCTGCTCTTGTCCGGCATCACCGCGCTACGCGATGGCGTGATTCCGGTTCGTGTCGACGATGCGCACCACGAACGTCTGATGACGATCCGGCGCGGCGAGGCGTCCTTCGAGGAGATCGACGAATGGCGGCTCGAGTTGCACCGGCGGTTCGAGGACGCATACTGCGTGACTCAGTTGCCGGACCGTCCTGACTACGAGGCGGCCAATGCCTTTCTCATTCATGCTCGCCGATCCGCGTTGCAAGACGCGCCGGACAACGCTCCATGAACCTCCCAAGTGAACTCGCCCAGATCGCGGCCGCGTTTGACCAACCGCTCGTGTTCGCGACGGTCTCTGGCGCGCACCTCTACGGTTTCCCCTCACCCGACTCGGACTACGATCTACGCGGCTGCCACGTGTTGCCCGTCGATGACTTCCTCGGCCTGCGTGACCCCGATGAGACCGAGGAGTCCCTCGGGCCGGAGTCGGGACTGGATTTGGATTTCGTGTCCCACGACGTGCGTAAGTTCTGTCGCATGTTGCTCCAGCGCAATGGCTACGTGCTCGAGCAGCTGCTCTCGCCGCTGGTCGTCGCGACGAGTCCGGAGCACGCTGAGTTGCGGTCCATGGTGCCGAGCCTGGTGACTCGCAACCACGCACATCACTATCTGGGGTTTGCGAGGAACCAATGGAAATCCTTCGAGCGAGCTCCGCGGATCAAGACCCTGCTCTACGTCTACCGCGTCCTGCTGACCGGCATCCATCTCATGCGGACTGGCGAGGTCGAGGCCTCGCTTCCGAATCTCCTCACCGACTATCCGCAGGCCGGGGTTGCCGAGCTGATCGCTGCCAAGAAGGAAAGGACCGAGAAACAGCCGCTCGACGCGGCCAGTGTCGAGCGCCATGCCGCAGCCTACGATCGCCTGGTCCGCAAGCTCGAGCAAGCACGTGACGATAGCCGGCTTCCACTGGCGACCGAGGCATTCGACGAACTCAACGCGTTCGTGATCCGCGTTCGGTTGCGGACTTAGTGGCCTGTCGTAGAAGTTCAGCGCATATCTTTCGGGCCCTCGGCACCGCTGATCGCTTCGCTCTGCGTTGCGCTCCCTCGGCGAGACCTTAGTGGCCTGCTGATCGGGGCGCAACCATGTCGACGAGGTCCTCGGGCTTCAAGGCCAGGTGCTCAGCGCCCGCAGCGCGGAGGTCCGCGTGTTCGAATGGTCCCCACCCCGCGCCGATGGCACGCGTCCCGGCGGCACGAGCCGCAACCATGTCGTGCACCGAGTCGCCGACATAGCCGCATACACTCGGCTCGACTCCCAGGCGTGCACAGCCAGCGAGCACCGGCGTCGGGTCCGGCTTGTGTCGTTCGACGCTGTCCGACCCGACCAGGATGTCAAAATACTCGGCGAGTCCACAGAGCCGTAGGCCGCGCCATGCGGTGTCCGACACCTTGCTGGTGACGATTGCCATCGGCATGCCTCGCTCCTGAAAGCCGCACAAGGCTCGATCGATGCCCGCGAATGGACGAACGAACTCGTCGTGGTGCGCAAGATTCCATTCTCGGTAGGTCGCCATCATGGCTTCTACCTCATGCGGCTCATCGGCGAAGGTCCCCAGGTGCGTCCAGAGTGGGATGCCGATCTTTGCCAGGATCACATCCCGATCGACGGCGTCCTTGCCGTGTGCCGCGATCGTGTGTTCGTACGACCGCAGGATCAGCTCGATCGAGTCGATGAGTGTGCCGTCGAGATCGAAGAGAATGGCGGAAAGCGCGGCTTGCTGCATGAGGGGAGCCTAGCTGGTCCGGGCCGGATCCACCCCCTGGTACATGAGTTGTAGCACCTTGGACATGATCCGAGAATTTCTTGGCGCTACACGCGACCTTGGGCGGTTGCACGAGATTGGCAGTGTGCTGATCAAGCACGGATTCGGCGACCTTGTGCAGCGGGTCGGCCTCGCCAGTGCCCTCGAGGCAGCGGGACGGCGCCTGCGGGCCGGGCATCCAAGCGCACATTGGCGGCCGACGCCGGCCGAGCGGCTGCGGCGGGTCTTGGAGGAACTCGGCCCAACCTTCGTCAAGCTGGGCCAGATCCTGGCGACGCGCGTCGATCTAC
>CAYSWE010000112.1:0-6976 GCA_964434515.1 uncultured Phycisphaerales bacterium
GCAAACACCGCCGCGTCGGCGAGGTTCGCGGTCTTGGTCTCCATCCAGAGGATGTCGGCGAACGGCGCGGCAGCGAGCGACTTCGCAATCGCATAGTCGATACCGCCGCGCACTTGGTAGAAGCCCTCGGGCGTCTTCGCGAGTTCCGGATCCCAAACAATCTGAATTCCCAAGGACTTGGCCCGCCGCCGAGCGCTGCTCAGCGAGGCCCCCGCCGCGAACTCAGTCCAATCCTGCACCGAGATTGCGAACGTCTCGCCTTCGCCGATGCGGAACTCCATCACACTTGCCACGGCTTCGCCGAAAGTCTCGAGGCCCGCCTCCTCCTCCCAAGCTTCCACGAGTTTGGACGACACCTGATCGACCAAGGCGTCGAGCGGCAGGCTCTCGTCCTCGCCGCGCGCAGCGACCGCCTGCTTGAGCGCCGCGGCGACCCCGGTTCGATCCAGCCAGTCATCGGCCGCGGCATAGTCTTCGTCGGCGACGGCGTAGAGCCGGTGGCCCTGGATCTCCGCGATCCCCAGTGCGGAGAGCCTGCGCAACAACGCCAGTGCGCAGATCTTGTAAGGCGGAAGATCGCGATTCGTGGCTCCGAGGATGAAGGGTTGATCACGTTCGTCCGCGCAACCGTCGAGCAGAGTCGCGGCCTCGGCGTCGGTCCGCGCTACGATGATCCCGGGGACCTGCATGACGTCGAGTTGGAAGCGTGCCGCGTTGAGCCGCTTGATCTGCTCGTCGCTCGCAACCAACACCTTGCCACCTTGGTGACCGCACTTTTTCGTGCCGGCCCGTTGGTCCTCGATATGATAGCCGGGCACGCCAACCTCCACGAAGCGCCGCACCAGGTTGCGCACGTGTGCGTCGCCGCCGTGTCCGGTGTCGGCGTCCGCAATGATGAACGGACGGAAGTCGTAATGCGGGTTTGCCTCGCGCTCTTCCGCGGTCATGCGCGCCCGCGCGTAGGCCTGGTTGCGATCGGCCGTGAGCAGCGCTCGCACCACGACCGCCGCTTCGTTCGGCACCTGGCTCAGCGGGTAGCTCGCCAGGTCCGGCCCCGGGTCTTCGTTGCACGAGCCTTTTGCCGACGTCGCCCAGCCACCGATGTAGATCCCTGGAATCCCCATCCGCTTCATCGCCACGGCTTGACCGGGCGAGTAGGGACCAAACGTCGTGATGCTGGTGCCGGCCGCAACATGCTCCAAGAGCAGCGTAAAGAAGCCCTCTGCCGCCGCGCGCGTCACCGCGTAGTCGTGGCGAATCGTGCCGCGCTGCTCGGCTACCTGGCGCGCCGAGTAGAGCCGAGTTATGCCGCGGAAGCGTGCGCTATCGAACCACGCCTGTGTATCACGAGTCTCTTGGTCGAACGAGGTCATGTCGCCTCCTTTGGTTGACGCAAGCACTGTGGCTCGCATGCGGTATCCGGGTTGGTGGTCATGCGCGTACCGTCGCACCCATAGGCATCGACGAACGCCTGGATCCGCGCCTTAGCTCGGACCAGGTCGTCGTTGTCCAAGTTGACGTTGAGCAGATCGATGTACCACGGGAGCTTCAGGTTGTCCTGGACGTAGCGCTCGGTGATTTCCCGCGCGATCGGCAACGTCGTCTCCTTCGAGTCGTCGTGCACGTCTCGGTTGCTGGCGGCCCGCAGCTTGGCATACTCCTCAGTCAGCAGGCGCGTGAACAACTCCTGCGTCAAGGTGTCGCCTATCGCAACGCCGGTTTCGGCGTCGGCGTCTGTGAACGGTGCTTGTTTGTGCAGCCACTCCCACAAGATGCTGAGCCGAATCTCACCGGTTGCCATGTCCTCCATCAGATAGAGGACATCCTCGTCGCCAAAAAAGTCGGCGGGCTTGAGCGCCGCGGCCTGGTAGCCACGCAAGAAGGCATTCCCGTATTGCACTGCGACACTGATCAGGTCACGCGCACCGCGCACCGTGCGCGGTGCCGCCTCGAGCAGCATCAGTCCATCGGCGTCGTCCTTCGTATAAGTTAGCCGAGGGAATGAGCGACCAAGCTGGTTGGCAGCACCCGCGGCCTCCCAGACCGGTCGCACGATGTGCACCATCTTCCAATGGGCAACCCACTTGCCACTCGCACCTTCACGCTGCTCCCGCTCGGCGCCAGCGACGGCCTTCTTCATCCCGGCTTCGACACCGGCGGCGGAGCCGACCGGAATGTTAGGCTCCATCCCGCCCTGCCACAACGCGAAGCGACCGTCGCCATCCGGCGTATTGACCGCGCGGCGCACCCGATCCTCATAGTGACGCATATAGCCGAAGGTCATGCCAATCGCGTCGATGTTGGGATTGACAAACTCCGAGTCCCAGGCGAGTGCATCGGCAACGCTATTGATGTAATCCCAACGGCCCGTATTGAACCCCACGAAGTGCCGTCCCAAGGCGGCCCGGATCTCCATGAGCTGAAAGCTGGCCTCGACTTGCTCGATGAGCACGTAGACCTTGATCGTGCCGGGCGCGAGCGTGAGGTGCGCCTCGAGGGCGTCGAGCATGTCGTTCCACAGCGCGGCCTCCTCGGCCGTCTGGATCTTGGGCAGATACAGCACGGTGGAAGAGCCTGCTTGGTGCAGGGACTCATGGTTGTTGCCGACGTAGAGCGCGAGGTCGACGAGCGAAGCACCGAGGCCCGTGCCATCGGCCTCGCGGATATGCCGGTCGTCCAGATGCAAGCCACGCGCGCGGAAGATGGTGGTGGTCCGCTCCAGCTGCCGGCGCCAGTCCTGGATGATGGGCCGACCGAAGAAGCCGTTCGCCCACGAGTTCATCTCGGCCGCCACCCGTTCTGCTACAGCGAGAAACCGGCCGTCACGCGCAATCGCCAAGCGCAGGTTGCGCTGGTTGTCCAGTGACATCGAAGACACCTGCCCCAGGGCGTCTTCGCCATCAAACATCCACCCGTCGGCGCCTGAGAGCAGCGCATAGGCAACGTTGCGCAGGCCGAGCTCGACGCTGGCGCGGGGGCGGGTCGCTGGCCCGGTCCCCTGCACCCATTGGCACTGTAGGTCTGCCGGAATGTCACACCCGGTGAACCGACCGGCTCGCGCATCCGCAACCTTGATCCGAGTTCGCGGGATGATTGCCTCGGGATCGAGGAACCCGATCCGCTCGCGATTCTCAGCACGCTGCCGGCGCCGATCCGTGCGCGCCGCCATGACCTGACGACGGTCCTCATTGAACGGCACGAGGGCTCGCAACGCCGCCAGAGCCACGTCTGAGTAGACATCGGCGTAGTCTCGGAGCAGGTCATCGCGGACCTGCAGGATGCCACCGTCGGGAACCGGACTCATCTGAGCAGTTTCGGCGCCTGGCTCACGATGACTTGATGCTTCGTCCCGGGCGGGCCTGCCCTCGGCACGTTGGTTGCTGCTCAATCGTGACGGACAAGACTGGGACCAACCGAAGGAGCAAACCATGCCATTCAGCATGCGAGAAGGTGCGGCAGACGACATTCTCGAGGTCGCGGTGAGCGGGAAGCTCACCCGCGCGGACTATGCAGACCTAGTGCCCACCGTGGAGCACCTCATCGAGGAACAGGGCAAGATTCGCGTGCTGTTGCGAATGCAGGATTTTCACGGCTGGACCGCGGGTGCGCTCTGGGATGAGATCAAGCTCGACGTCAAGCACCTCCGGCACATCCAGCGCATCGCCATACTGGGTGAAAAAGCCTGGCAGAGGGGTCTCACAGCGTTCTTCGCTCCATTCACGAAGGCCACGGTGCGCTACTTTGCCGCAGACCAAACGGAGGCGGCGAATGCGTGGCTGGTCGAGGAGGAAACAGCGCCTGCCGACACGGAGACTCCCGACCCGGGGAACGTTCCACCGGAGATCGCGGCGCTCCTGCACGGGCTCGCCAGTCCCAGTGTCGCGACCTGCACGCAGGCGCGCGCAGCGCTCGCGGGCATGGGGATGGCGGCCCTCCCACACCTCGTTCGGGCTGCAAGAGGTGTCAACCACCACCTGCGCTGGGAAGCCACCAAGACGTTGGCAGAGATGAAGGATCCCGTTGCAGCACCCGCCCTGGCGCGCCAACTGGAAGACAGCTTCAGCATCAGCTGGGCCGCCGCGGAAGGCCTGACTCATCTCGGGCAGGCGGGTGCCGAAGCCGTGCTGCAGCAGTTGCTCGAAAGCTCCAACTCCTACAACACACGCATCGGCGCCCGCCATGCGCTCTCGAACATCCGGGACCTCGGCGTGCGACAACGGATGAAACCGGTCGTCACAGCGCTCGACGATGCTGCACCGATCCAACAAGCACCCGTTGCAGCCATCGAGGCGTTGCGCATGATACGTGGGCATGGAGCATCCGCAGCCGACACCGAAGGGTCCGCGCAGTCCTGATTTCTTAGTTCCGACCGACGCGGCGCGCCCACAGGCTGCTTCCGCGAAGAAAGCGCGGTCATGAACTATCGCTACGTTTGCCGCGTCGTCGGGCTATTCCTGCTCGCCTACTCGCCGACGATGCTGATCCCCTTGGCCGTTGGTTATTGCGTCGGCGAACCATTCGGCGTCGAACCGTTCGACACGGTCTGGGGATTCTGCGCGGCCGCGTCGGTCACGATCGCCATGGCCTTCGTGCTGCTCGGAGCCAGCCTCGGAAGCAAGACGGAGTTCTTCCACAAGGAAGGCATCCTCAGCGTGGCGGCCGTTTGGTACCTCGTCGTGGTTTGCAGCGCCCTGCCGTTCGTCTTCACCGGCACGGCGGACTTCGCGAGCGCGACCTTCGAGAGCGCCAGCGGACTCACGACGACCGGCGCCTCGGTCTTCGGCGCGAAGGGTTTGCCAGCCATCGAGGACCTTCCAGCTTCGCTCTTGTTCTGGCGAGCGCAGCTCCACTGGATCGGCGGCCTCGGCATCATCGTCATGTTCCTCGTGCTGCTACCGATGACGGGCGCCACACAGAAGCGGCTGTTCTTCGGCGAGGTTCCCGGCATCTCCAAGGACACGCTGCGCCCACGCATGACCAGGACCGTCGCGCTGCTGTTCCGCATCTACCTTCTCCTGACCATCGCGATCACGACCGGGTTCCTCGTGTTTGGGATGAACCTGTTCGAGGCGGTGTGCCACGCCTTTGCGACGATCGCCACCGGTGGGTTCTCGACTCGCAACCTGAGCATCGGCGCGTTTCACAGCCTAGGCATCGAGATGGTCTGCCTGATCGGCATGCTGATGTCCGGGACGAGTTTTGCGCTCTACTTCAGCGCGTTCGAGGTGCTGACGCGGCGAGACGAGCACGGAACGGAAGCCCAGTTGACCGTGTGGGGCAAGGTCCGCCGGGCGATTCACGTCTTCTGGACCGATCGCGAGTTTCGCCTCTACGTGACGATCTGGATGGTGGTTACGTCGTTGATCACGATCACGCTGGTCATCCACGGTCCCGGAATCCCCGAGCCGCCCGGCGAAGTCCACGACTACACCAACGTCGGCGAGGCGCTGCGCTCCGCGAGCTTCTCGGTCGGCAGTCTCTCGACATCGACGGGCTTCGGGACGCGCGACTACCTCGGCTGGCCGTTCCTGGCGCACGCCCTGCTGATCCTGATCATGCTCCACGGAGGCTGCACCGGCTCGACCTCGGGCGGCCTTAAGGTGGCGCGCTTCCTGGTCGTGCTCAAACTGGTGAGTCGCGGGTTCCGCCGCTTTCTGCGACCACGCCGCGTCGAAAAACCACTGCAGCTCGGCGACGACAATTACCTGGACGCCGAGGGGCTCGAAGAAATCGTCACGTTCTCCGCCGTGTGGTTCATCACCTGGCTCCTCGGAGGACTCGCGATCCTGTTTCTCTCGGAGGTCGACGTGCTCACCGCGTTCTCGTCGGTCCTGTCGTGTATGGGCAACATCGGCCCAGGCGTGACCGAGGTGCTTCCCCACACACTCACGCCGCTCAACGACGCCGGTGTGAACGTGGGCCCCTATGGCAGCTACGGCGCCTTCACCGGTGCACCCAAGCTCCTGTTCGCGTTCATCATGGTGGCGGGCCGACTCGAGATCTACGCCGCGATTGCCGTGTTCGCACCGAGCTTTTGGAAGGATTGATCCATACCGGTCGATAAAGGGAGGATGAAGCGCATCGCCCTTCGCTGTGTTCTCTTGGCCCTCTGCTCGGTCACGCTCGGTTCCTGTCAGCCGAAAAAGAAGAAACACAAACCTCGCAACGAACCAAGTTTCTTCGAGCAGCTCAATCGCGACGTCGCCCGGGCCCGCCGCGAAGCCGCCGAGAACAAGCGAACTCTGAAGACGCTCCTGGACCACAAGTAACTGAGAGCAGCGTCTGTGCAGCCGAGTGCTACTGGCAGGCAACCCACAAATCGTGGATCATGCTGGCGTGCGCGGCATCTCGTCTTTGATCCTCGTCCTGGCCTGCATCGTTGGGGCCGCCTTCGTCTTCTGGATGTCGTGGAACGACCGACCCGTGGTCGATGGTCCGCTCGACTTGCCCGAAACCAACATCCTTGGTTCGGACGCAGGCCTTAGCGCCGCAACGCCGCAACGCTCCGACAGAACGACCGGACCGACCGCCGCGACCACGACACGCGAGGCCGCGCAAGACGCTTCGCGCGGCCGCTTGCGCCGCATGAGCGAGGCAGAGTTCTTCGGTCGCCTACGCCAGCTTGGGCTGCACGTATCCCGGCAGAGATTCGATCGCATCCACGGACAACGCGATGATCGCGGTTCGCTCATCGTGCTCGCGACCGACACGAGCGGCCAGCTCGTGGCGAACGCAAAGGTGACGGCCGAGCCGGCGAGTCACGAGACCTTGCTCCATCACGTGGGCAACGGAGAGTTCTCCGCCGACGCGGTGAGCATGACAACGCAGCATGACGGGCTCGCTGAGTTCCAGAACCTCGAGGCGAACGCCTATCTGCTCGCCGTGGAACACGCCGACTACGTGACGCACTACTTGGGCTCCGTCGACGTCGCGACCGGCCCGCCCACCTACGTCGAGGTCGTGCTCGAAGGTGCCA
>CAYSWE010000112.1:6986-11190 GCA_964434515.1 uncultured Phycisphaerales bacterium
TCCCGTTCTCGGCCGCCGTCGTCACCGGCCACGACGGAAGCTTCAAGCTCGGCGTCGAGGAGGGGACACGCAATACGGTCACGGCAGCCAAGGTGGGCTACCGGCGCGCACAAGTCGATGCCGTCGCCGCCGGAACCGAGCACCTACAGATCACACTGCAGCAAACAGCGACGGCTATGGTCAAGGGCCGCGTCACACAGGGCAACTCGAGCAAGCCGGTCACGCGCTTCCAAATCGACGGCAAGCCGGTG
Source organism: uncultured Phycisphaerales bacterium (assembly GCA_964434515.1). Classification (GTDB taxonomy): domain Bacteria; phylum Planctomycetota; class UBA1135; order UBA1135; genus CAYSWE01. The sequence continues at coordinate 7,238 of CAYSWE010000112.1, forward strand.
CTGAGTGGCCGCGGCGAATTCCGCGTTGCGCGCAACGTGCGGCCCGAGCCACAGACGATGGTATTCTCGGCGGCCGGTTTCGAATCTCGAACCGTGACCATTCGGGTCACAAGCGCCAGGGTTGTCGATCTCGGGAAGGTGCCGCTGTTCGGCGGAACGGAGCTCAAGGGGATCGTGCTCCACCAGAAAGACGACAAGCTCGCACCGGTCGCGGGCGCTTCCGTCAGCGTGCGAAGTCGGACCGGCGCGGCCCGCTCGATGGCGTCGACCGCGACCGGCTTGTTCTCGTTTCGCAGCCTGGCGGCCGACCGGGTTGGGTTGACCGTGCGAGCGAAGGGCCTCAAGACCTACAGCCGCGAGATCGGGCTGCGTCCGGACCAGGCGACGTTCGTGGAGGTCGTGCTGCGGGACGGCGAGTTCGCCGTCTCCGGAACGATCGTCGACCGGGATACCGAGAAGCCGATCGAGGGCTGCCAGGTCGAACTCATCGAGCGTCCCGGCGTAGCGGCGACGACCGATGCCCGCGGCGCCTACCGCATCGACGGCATCGATCTCGACCGGTTCTCGCTCCGAGCCAGCAAGTCCGGGTATCGCCCAGAGGTGTCGCCGGAACTGACCGGGAGCCCCACGGGGGCGACTTGGGACGGGAAGCTCACGCCCAGCGGCCTGCGCATCCGGCTCCGCCTACGCGGCGGCCCGGCGCCTGAGGGCATCCCCGTTGTGCTGTGGAAGGCGATCCAACCGACACTCGAAGCCGCCTTGGCCGCGCAAGCGTCCCTTGCTTCGAATCGCATCCAGCAAAGCACCGACGCCGACGGAACCGTCACGTTCGACGTGGACGATGGTGGCTACTTCGTGCAGGTACGTGACTATCGATTGCTCCCTCGACGCGTCGTCGCGGACCAGGACAACAGCGAGTGGATCGACATCGAGCTCCCTGGGCACACGGAGCTGCGCGGCCGCATCCAACAGGCGGATGGACGTCCCGTGGCGAACACGAGTCTTTGGCTGCACTCGGGTGACCAGGACTACTCGACGATGTTCCTCTACCACACGGATGCCCACGGCAACTATAGGATCCAGCACCTGGCAGCGCGCCGTTATGCGCTCTCGGTTATCAAGAGTGCCAAGGTGCAGTCGGCGCAACATGTCGTCGAGTTCCAAGGGATCGGCGCCGCACAGCAGACCTTCGACGTCCGTTTCCCGCCGCTCACTGCCTCGATCTTCGGCAAGCTGACGGACGACAAGGGGATCGGTAAGCGCGGCGTGCACGTCGGCGTCGAGTATCTTGATGCCGCGCATCGGTCGATTCTCGCCGGCTGGGTCACGACGGGTCCCGACGGGAGCTACGAAGTTCCGCTGCTCGAGCCCGGTCGACACAGGGTGCGCAGCGCATGGACCGACGATGTTGCAGTATTCTCGGATGTGGTCACGCTCAAGAAAGGGCAGCGACGTCGCGTGGACCTCGTCGCGCCGCGAGTGCGTGGCAGGCACGTCCGTGGCTCCATGATTGCTCGCGACGGCGGGCCGCTCGGCGGCAACTTCGTGTTCGCAACGGATGACCAGGGCCAACAAAACGGCAACTTCTTCTCGACGATGGACTGGGCTTACGTCGGGTCGTTCGACGTCAAGAGCCTCCAGTCTGGTCGCTACACGCTCACGCTCACAGCGATGGGATGCCGCAAGCAAGCCGTGGATGTGGTCGTTCGCGACGATGTTTCGGGGCTACTCGTCGCGATGGAACGAGAATCGAAGTAGGCACTTGCCCGCTGTATCATCGCATGATACTTTGATTCTGTGCTGACGATCGACCTCGACTCCTCCGTCCCCCTCATCGAACAACTGGTGCGCGGTCTGCGTCGGGCGATCGCCGAGGGCAAGGTCACACCGGGTGGAGAACTCCCCTCGGTTCGGCAACTCGCCGCGGACCTCGGGGTCAACCTCAACACCGTGGCACGTGCCTACCGCAATCTCGAAGACAGCGGGCTCGTCCGTTCGGCCCGCGGGCGCGGGACACGAGTCGTCGCAAACCGCGAGACGACGTCCGAGGCGCCCGCCACAGTTGAGCGTCGGCTCCTTGCGAGCGTGCGCAACATGCTCACAGACGCGAAGCTCGCCGGCATGACACAAAGGCGCGTCCACCGCGCAATTCAACGCGAAGTCGACCGACTCTGGCCCAACCATGGAGCGACCCAATGAGCGTCTTTGAAGTGATCTTCGTCCTAGCCATGCTCCTGCTGCCGGGGGTATTCACCCTGTTCTACGGCCCGCGTCCGGACACCGACCGCGTGCGCGTGCGCCGGCTGCGCGTGCGGCTGTGGACTTGGACCGCCATCGCCCTGGTCGCCTTCGCTGCGCTCGCAATGCTGCGGAACTCGCCAGTCCTCGCCGGGTGGTTCAAACTGCCCTGGATCACAACGATGGGCAGGTCGCTGCACGAGTACATGTGGCTCGCGTTCTTCCCGCTGTGGTTTGCGCTGGCGATGCCTCTGATCGTTGCCTGCAGACCCGAGGCCAGCACGCCCTACCGAGGCCCCAAGCGTAGCGCGAGCCTGACTCCGCGAACCGCCGCCCCGATCGTGCCCAGGCTCGCATGGTTCGCACTGGGCGCAGTCTGGCTAACCGCGACGCTCGTCTGCCTCCGACACTGGCCGCATGAGAGCCACGCGGTATTGGCGGTCTCGCTGTCACTCGGGTGTGGCCTCTTCGCGTTGGTCGTCACCGGAACCGCCGCCAAGCGGACCCTCTGCGAACCCGAGCCACTGGACTCGAACGGCTCCAAGGAACTGCGCGAGGCCTACGGCGCGCTGCGCCGCGTGCGCAGCTGGGGATTCTACGGGCTAGGCGCTAGCCTGCTCCTGCTGTCGGTCGCCATCGCCGTCCTAACGGCCCTCGGCATGCCCCAAGCAATCAGTTGGGGTGGCGCAATCGGCGGCTCACTCATCGGCATCGGCGGCGCCACGTTCGGTGTCGTAGCCGCAAACCGCCGCATGCAGATCCACCGCAAAAACGTGTCGTAGTCATTTTTTCTATCAAACGGCGGCAGCGTCCTCGCGAGTGCGACGGAGCACCATGCCAACCGCCGTCGAGATGCCGAGAAACGCGAACAAGAGATCGATCGGCGACAGGCCGTCTAGCACGGTGCCCCAGACCGAAACCTGCACAGCGCTAACGCGCGCCTGCATCTCGCTCTTCCACACGTCGAAGCTCGGTTCTTCGGCCGCAAACTTCCTCAGAACGGGAAGCGTATCCGACCGGAACGACGCAACCTTGTCCATGGAAGCCTGGCTCATCTCAACGAAGCCATGCCCCATCATGAACAGTAGGAGCTGCTTGTCCGTGGGATCGTCGCCGAGATTGGCCAGCGCCGCGGCGTTCGCCTGGACCCGCGCATAGTTTGCTGGCGTCGCCGTCGTCGTCACGGCGTCGTCCGCCCCGCGATCCAACAGCATCTGCGTCGCGATGCCTTTCCCCGCCAAGATAGCGGCGAGTGCCAGCACGCCGGCGGACACCGCCAACGGTGTGCCTCGGCCACCGAGCGCAACCGCGCCCACACCCACGAGCGCGCCGATGCCAACCGCAACATAGCCGACCTCGTAGTTCGTGATCAGCACGATCGCAGCCCAGGCAATCGCACCAAGGACGGCGCCGGCGATCGCGCCGACCCAACCGAGCGGCGAACACTCGACGCGCACCGCATCCGCAAACACCGGCGGCAACGGCGCCACGCGTTCGTGCTTGGGTCGCTCCGCACGTGTAGCGCACACGTGGCAGATCCCCGCCTCCATTTCGTCCGCCGCCGTGACATCTGCACCACAACCGCGGCACAACACCTTCGTAGCCTGCATCGCTCCCCCCTCGTCCCTCTCCTGCCGATGTCGGCCCACGGCACCACAGTCTTGACCGAAGAATCGTGTCGGAGTCGCTTTTTCTGCCTAAGCGAGTCGACCATG
>CAYSWE010000113.1:0-11173 GCA_964434515.1 uncultured Phycisphaerales bacterium
AGACGCTGTCGACGAGATGCGCGGCGGTCGAGGCCATCCGGCGCCCGCCGCAGGAGCCCCGGGGGACTCCAAGGGGGTCCCTTTTTAGATGTCCGGAAAGGTCCCTTTTCGACTGGCCATCGACAGCCCTCCACTGGGCTTGGGAGACGAGTGTCAGCTTCTAGCCGACAGCTGATCGGATTGGCCATCGAGCGTGAGCCCCGACTGACGTACTTCGGGATCGGTGTCTACGCAGAGAACCGCAAGCGGGCCACCGACGTCGACCGTGAGTTCAAGTTCCTGCGTGCCCAGCTGCTCTCACCCGCGGGGCTCGCGGAAGTCGCCCTCTGCGAGCAGTGGCTCAGTGAAGGGCAGGATCTCGACGACCGTGGCAGCTACGGTCTCAAGCACGACGTCGAGAACTGGGCCGACGCCTACATCAGCAATGGCGCCCTGATCGCCGCCGTCTTGGGCTTGGGCTACGAGTACGCGGTGTCCGGGCCGAACGTGGTGCTGAGTGCTGGCACTACAGCTCGACCCTGTAGCGAGGTCTGAACGGTCTGTCAGTGATGGCGGCAGCTTGAATCTCACCGACTTTGAAGGCCTTGATGCTACCACTCTGACGCCCGCCTCTTAGCAGCTCATACCCGTACAGGAGGGTGTTCCCGGTACGTGCATGACGCAGCGAGTAGGGTTCGATGACTCGTGCAACACCCTGGTATCTGATCTCAGCGCACAACCGGTTTCTTGCCGCATAGCGAATCTTGTCGAACCTTCCCATGCCGCCAACGCTCGCCCCGCCTGTGAGTGCCTGCCCATGGCCCAGCCGCGGAGCGCTGGGAAGGAGTTGCTTCGGGACGAGTTTTTCTCCGCTGCGTCCGGGCGCAGAAGGCAATAGCTGCCTTGATTGTTTCGGCTCCAACCACCAGGCAATCGAATCTGAGAGATCGGAGAGGAAGCCATCCACTGGTGGGAGCTGCGGCAACTGGTGATCGAGCTGGTGTTCCCAGTTGGCGCGAAGCGTTGCCTCGTCTACGCGACCAATGATCATCTCGACCGTGGGCTCGGGAAGCTCCTTGAACTCGAACTTCTTGCGGAGGACAGCCGACGCCTTCAATGGCGAGATGGAACTACGAAAGTCACGGCTGACGTGAACGATATCGTAGACATCTCGGGCACGCCCTTGGCGCTCGTAGAGTGCGCGCGTCTTCTCGGCGAGAATCTCGTCTACCGAGTAGCAACGCACGCGTGGCGCCGGATCTTGAGCGTCCTCGTACGGATGAGACACTGCACGTAGATCGGGTGGCTCCACGAGCAGCTCATCCTCGGTGATGTCAAACTTGATCCTCTGTAGGTTGTTGGGCGAGAGATTGAGTCGGCAGGCGTAGGCGACCTTCGCTTGGAATGACTCCCTGCCTCTTGGATTCGTGTACTGCTCAACCTTGATCTTGTCGGCTGGCAATCTGATTCCGGCCTGCTCCTCGACCCAGGCGCCGACCTCCGCTAGGTCAGTCGCGATGGACTCGGAAGACAGATCCACTTCAGGCGGGATGGTGAAGTCGAGATCCTCCGAGAAGCGATAGGTCTCGAAGAAGCACTTCTTCAGGCACGTGCCCCCCTTGAATACCCAAGATGACAGGCGCGGATGCTCCGAAACTGCGGCAAGTAGCCACCCGAGTACGTAGTCCTTCTCCACCGTCGTCGGGCGTAGCTCTTGGACTCTTGCGCGTTCGAGCAACCGTGCCTTGGTTATCATCTGGCCTCCAAGGGGACGTTGACTCTAAGCCGCCAGCGGCGATTCAGTTCCCCACCCGTTGCTCCCTTGGGGTCGAGGTTAATGACGCCTTTCGTCAGGTTGGCCTCGACCTCTTCCAGCCAATCAAGCGGAACGGTCCCCGCACGTTCAGCGCTGAAGCCCATTCGTTTTAGAACAGCCCCGCGACCGTATCGAAGCGCGTATGCAAGCAGTTTCTGAGCGTCGTGGTGATCACTTCTCCAGTATGCGTCCACGACATCCAATGTGTGACGACATCCACCGCCAAATTCTGGTGCATCCAAGACATCGAGAATGAGGCGGTGACGGTCGGCGACATGCGCAGTTTGGCTTCCAAACCAGACCCTGCTGGTCCCGAAGATCCGTCCTGGAGCGATTGTCCGGGTCCTGAATTTTACACCAGCAATCGTATGAGAAGAGCTTCGTTGTTGATGGCCAGTGATCAGCGATACTGAATTGAAGATCTGCTCCGTTAGATCCCAGTGCTCGGCCGCCGACCAGCCCGAAATGTAGCAGGGGGCGAATAGCTCCATTGCCAGTGGCCAGGCCTCCTCGATGGCGGGTTGAGTCGTCTCTGACTCAAGCGCCACGATTCCGTATACGCCCCTCTTGAGCCTTCTGAGCCACCCCTTCTGATGGAGTCGACTCAGGATGAGGTTGACGGCCTTGCGACCCACTGGGTGGATCTGCTCCACGTCTTCCGCCCGTACAACGACCTTCTCATCCGCTAGGAGCGATCCCAAGATCCTTCGTTGAAGGGCGCTGAGCCCCGCCAGCTCCGGCGTTGATCCTTGTGACTGCATGGAGTGTCCGTTTCTGAGGCCTCACGCAGTTGATGTGCCTCAAGGCGGACAGTCAGACTGCGGCTAGCGTCTGAATCGGATTCTAGTGGCAGCTGAGGTGTCGTGCAAGTGAAACAGCTTGTGGGCCTCGCTTGGGCGTTCAAGAGCAGGATACCTTTGGCGCCGTGGGAGGATAGGCGATTCAAGGGGTGCGGGCCCAGGACGCTTCCAGAGGGGTAGCGGCGGAGGCAGGCGCCCGGCGGAGGTGAAACCCGCGTCTCGAGCCGCTGAGGACCCCTCAAGTCTGCCCGGGAGGGCCGGTGAAGGCACCTTGGCAGCCTCGCGAGAACCCGAGTTCCACACGATCCCCTTGACGCCACTTGGAAAGGCGAGTGCGCGCGACTCAGCGTTCGACTCAGGCCTCGAAGTCGAAATCCATCTGGGGACGTGGGCGGGCCGGAGCAAGGGGTGGGGGATTGCTCGGCGACAAGCACGACGTAGTGACGTTCCACTTCCAGGCGTCAGATGGCCATCGCATGCGGCGGAGCGTCAGCGTTCACGCGAAGATCCGGCGAGGGTGGCGTTCGCCGATCCCGCGCGAAGTCCACATCGATGCCCAGGCCGGGCAGCGTGCGACCAAGTTGTTGCCGATCGGCGAACACATCGATCTCGGGATGGCGTTCGAGTCGAGCAGCTCGCGCTTTCGGGTGACCGATCGCGAGTTGGGTCGGCGTGTTGTCGAACTCGAGTACGATGCCCCGGAGACGGCGGGTGACGAGGCGATCGTGTTGCTCATGCCCATCGCTAGTGAGGATGAGGCGGTTCGCAAGTTCGAACGCATCAGGATCGATGCGCAGGCGCTGTCCTCGTGGAGGCTCGAGCCGGCGAGCCTTGCATTCGCGCTGGCGGCAGGCGCAGTGGTCCAGCGGAGTGTTCGCATCATCGGTGGCGACGTCGCCGGGCTCCGGCCCAGCTACGCCATCGAGTTCGATGACAAGCAGGCGCCGAGCCTCAGTATCCACCCGGAATCGGGATCGAGTTCTCGCGATCTGCATTTGCGATTCGTCGCCCGCCAGCCCGGGTTCTTCCGCGGGCGTGTCTTGGTGCGGCCGGGTCCCGGCGCGCACACCCGCCTGGCTCTTCCTCTGACCATCCGTGTTTGTTCGAAGTAGGTGAGGTTTATGCGATATCTAACGGCGTGGTGTGTGGTCGGCGGTGGCGTGTTGGGCGTTTCTTTGAGCGCTTTGTGGTCGCGACCGGCGGAGGCGCAGGAGAAGCCGCTCGACGTTGTCAACGGCTTCGTGTCGTTGCCACTGGATGACGAGGAGGTCGTGTTGCCGGTGACGCGTGTCTCTCTCGACGAGGAGGCGGTTCGCGAAGCACAGTCCTGGGCGGTTTGGAGCCGACCGTTCTATCGAGGAACGGTCGATCGGGAGTCGGTCGAGCGCCTCGTGGCCGCCGGGAGAGCCGATGCGCTTGAGTCTCGGCTTAGTCTGGCGACTCCTGCAGCAATGGCGTCCGCCATCGCGGAACCGACGAGGCGGATCCTCGACGTTGCTCGGCTCGTACAGGCCGAGGCCGCGCGCATTCGGAGGGAGCACTGCACGGACCCGGCTTGTGCCATGGTTCTGGCAGCCAATCCCGCGAAGACGGACCCTCGTTGGCAGAAAGTCGTCGCGCTACGCAAACAGCTCGCGAAACGGCGAACCGGGATGATGTTGAGTGCGCGCGTTCCGGGACTGCCGCTGGCCACGTCGTTCATCGCGGTGCGCTGGAAGCAGTTCCCCGCCTACGCCGCGCTCCGACGCGAGCAGGAGATGGCGTGCGACTCGAGGCAGTTGGCCGTGCGGCGCTGGATTGCGCGGCGGTTCTCTGCGGAGGGCATGGACGCCTTCAAGAAGTGATATTGTGGGGCCACGGAGAGTCGGACCGGGGCCCCGTCGTTGTTCGTTTCTCCGACATCAGAAGAGATGTCGATCATGTTAGGCAGGAAGTGGATTCAGATTCTTGTGATGAGTGCGATCATCGCTTTCGCTGGGGCGCGTCTTACGCAGAGCGTGGAGTTGCACGCGCAGATCGTTCCGCCGTTGTCGCCGTGCAGCTGCACCCTGGTTACGGATACGTTCTCGCCGAACGGCGGGTTTGTGTCCGGGTGGGGGACAGCATCGACGACGCTTGCGTGCGCTTCGATTGCGAGCCCGGCGGTTTGCCGGGTTGTTGGGACTGCGACGTGGATCCCGTCGGGCGGAAACGCTGTCGTCGGGAGGTGGGAGTCGCCAAGAGGCACGCTGATCAAGGTGTTCAACGCCAAGGTGATCTGGAATAGCCCTTCTGTGAACACGAGTTCGGCGTGCCCGACGAGCCCTGGCCCGCTCATGCAGTGGGTGATGAAGATCATTGGTAAGGTCCAGCCTTCCTTGGACTTCGAGATGGCTTGGACGTGTGATGGCGTCTAGCGGCTAGCTCATACCCCTGTGTGTGAAGGTGTGCGTGATCCTGTCCGCGGCATTGGCCACAACGGAGGCGATGCTGCGGCGGCACGAACCCCTTTGCAGCACCACTCCTGACGTCGGTCGTAGCCGCGTTGTCGCCCTATCCAAGGTCAGATCATGTGCATTCGAAACGTTGTCGTTGCCCTCAGTCTCTGTTTCGTTAGTCGAAGTGCTCCTGCGCAGATCACACCAGCGGATCTCGAAAGCGTGCGGGTGCCGGATTTCCGGGTGACGGAACCGCCGGCCTTCGATCTCTCGACTGGCTTTCTTGTTCCCGCCGGAACGTTGCTTCCGACGAAGGTCCAGGTGCTCTACTCGGCGAGGCACTTTCCGCATAGTCGCGTCTTCAGAGCGCTTGCGTTTCGGCGCTACCGGGATCTGCGCAAGCTCAACTATGGGACGACGCTGGACATCGCCGTGTCGCTCTCAGCCACGAGCACGAAACCTCGGGGCATGCATCCGACGTTCTCGCTGAACCGCGGTCGAAGGGTCGTGGAGGTGTTCCGTGGGAAACTGGTCCTTCCGTATCAGACCCCTCGGCAGACCGGCTGGCATGAGGTCAAGTTCCAGAGGCCGTTCTTCTGGGCGAGGAGTTTGCCGGCAACGCTCTGCGTGGAGTGGGACTGTTTTGCGAGTTCCCGTGGGAACGATGTGCGGGCGATCTGGAAGGAGGACATGGTGCGGCCAGATCGGGGAGGGGCACTCCCCAGACCGGTGACCCCGTTCTGTCTCGGGCCAGCCGGTAGCGCGCAGTTCCGTCTTACGCGGGCGTACCCGGGGGTTCGATTCGAGCAGTGGCTTGTGGGGCCGCCTCCGAACACAAACCTCGTCATGGCCCTCAGCCGACCTGGACCTGGCGGGCTGTGGGCTGGAAGACGCTTGCCGATCGGGATCCCGCAGAGCGGCTGCGTTGATGGAATTTTCCAGATTGGCGTGCCTCTGAACTTCCTGTTGGCAAGGAGGACGGATGCTGGAGGCAGCGTGAAGCTCTTGGACTTCGTCGTACGCCCGCCTGGCGGCTACCTGTTGTACCAACAGGTGTTCTGGCTGGCTAAGAACGGGCAGCTCCGTACACCGGGTGTGCATGGCATCAGCATCGGCACCGGGCGTCGCGCCGATGCAGCAATGCGATTCTCGGTATCCAAGAAGAACCCAGTGACCGGAGACACCTTCGGATACGGCTTCGCCCCCATCTTCCGCCTGCGATGACTCCATTGCGTCCAGCTGTCGCCTTGGTTGCCAGCGCCGTGGTTGGGTTTGCCACGTTTCAGATCCTCGCTGGCAGGAGTTCGGTCGCGGTGGCACCGGTTGACTCGCGGCCACTCGACGAGCGACTGAGCGCCGCGCCTACTCGCAATATGCCGACGGTGGAGCCATCTGCGGCGACCGCCGCGCCGAGGCATGGCCCCGGCCAACCGGCGTCGTTGGTGCCCCTGCAGTCGGCGCGACGGTGCACAAGCTAGGTTTCCTGCCCGCGAGCGTCGAGAGCGAGGCCGACGCCGTCGTTCTGCGGGCCGCCGCCATGATCTCGGGTCGGCTCGATGGGTTTCGCCCTGGCGATGGTCGTCTCACGATCACACAGGACGGTGGGGGAGTTGCGGTCGAGGCGACTCCGGAGTCCGGCGGCAGCTTCCATGTGGGACCCTTGCCGCTCGGCGTGGTGTGGCTGGCGTGGTCGGTGCCCAGGATGTTCTTGGCACGGGACCAGGTGAGGCAGACCATCCTTCGTGGCCCGGAGTTCGACATTGGTGTCATTCGGCTGCGGCCGCTTGGCCATGTCGCGTTCCAGTTCCAGGGGGCTGAGAATCGCCGTGTATTCGCCAGGGTCTTCTGGCCGGGTCAGCAAGCGGTCAGCGCCCTGGAATGGCCCTTGCTCCGTGGCAAGACGACGAGCACGGGTGTTGTCCGGTTCTCCGGTATTCACTTCGACCCCACACCGCGCGCGTTGCTCTGGCTGGATAGCGGCGAACAGCTCTTGGTCTCGCAGTTGGATGTGCATCGTGCCGACGACGGTGTGCCCACGATGCTCGCAGCGAACGCACCCGGGACAATCCAAGTCTCCGGAGTCGGGATTGGCAAAGACGATGCCCTGCGGATTCTGACGGTGCCCGCGCGTCTCCCCTTCGCGCGGCTCGTCGCCGTCGCGCTCGACAACAACACCGACGTCGTGGAATACCGCGTGCGTAGCGTGCAACTTCGCGACGGTCGACCGATTGTTCTCCGCAAAATCTGGGCGGAGCCAGTGTTCGTCGTCGTGATTTCCGCGCAGGGCTTGGTTCTCGATCGCCACACGGTCGAGGTTTTGCCGGGTGCGCTGTCCGTTGTCACTCTTCATGCACGCGACTACCGAGCGGTCGAGCTCCGCAGTAAGCGCTCCGCGGCGACCTGTGTTGCGATCACGAGCGAATGGGGCTGCGTGTTCGTTGACGTGCCGGCGGGCGGCATGCTTCCGGTGCGCGTCGGGTCCCGTATCGAGTACCGAGCGCTTGCCGCCGGGCGGCAGTATGTGCTACGCGTTGGCCAGCCGGTGTTGCTCGAAGACTGAGATACTGTCAGTTTCTAACCGAGGCGCGAACGTCATGAGCCGGCTTGGCCGTGTTTCGGATCGCTCGCGTGACGACGACCGTGATTCGTCCAAGGCTTCGATACGGATCCAGCGCGCAGCGATACCCATCGAGTCGACGAAGAGCGTTCTGGCGTCGTTCGCTACCCCGGATCGTAGATGCGCCGTCGTGCCGCGTGAGCCGTCCGGCGTGACCGTCGGAAGACGGATCCCCCTCGCTCTCTCGATTTTCCGTCGTTCCAAGCCCACTTGGAACCCGCTCCACAGCGCTTGCAGAAGCGTGCATCCGCCTCGTTGACTTGTTTGCAGGACCCGCAGGTGAGCCGCGGCGCGATGCGGCTAGCGAACGCACGCTTGGTAATCGCGCTGCCCACCAAGATCCTCGGCGCTTCAACGAAGATCCTCCAGATGCGGTTCGACTGACCCGAACGGTGCATGGAGAACGCGCTGGCGAGTCCGGCTAGGATGAGGATGAGACCGGCGACTGGCGAGACGCGCTTCCCCGACGTAGAACGGGAGCATGATTCACAGCATGACCTTAGTGGTGGCACTCGCTTGTCGCACTTCGATCTCCGCGCGTGCTCGGCTTGCTGGCTCAACGCCTCGACCATGACGTCGAGTAGGGTTGCGATGCGCACGGCTCGCCAGACCTGCGTGCGTCTGGGCGAGTTCGAGCTAGCGATCCTTGTTGGAACGTCGCTTGGTCAGGCGCCGCTTGAGCTGCTGAATCGCGGTTGCAAGTTCAGGCATCGAGCCAACGGATGCCTTGCGGAGTTCCGTGAGTCGCTGCAGGTCCGAGGCATCGCCGACTTCGCCGAGAATCTCCACCGCCGCAGCGCGGAGCACGTCGCGATCGTTGGCCAAGGCCTTGCGAGCGAACGCGAGACCACCCTCGTGCCGGCCGAGCCCACGCAGCACGACGGCTCTCGGGCGATCGCTCATGCCAGTGGCGTGGTACCAAGTCGTCAAGCAGGTCCGAATCCGGGCGTGGGTCGCTGACGACGCGTCGACTTCGGCCAACGCCTCGACACACGCAATCGCATACGCCTCGCTCGAGAAGGCGTCGAACTCGAACCGAGGTAGCAGCGACTTGAGCACGGCTTCGTCCTCACCCCAGGTATGCAAGGCGCGAGCCGCAAGCTGTGCACACTGCGGTTCGCGCAGCAGCTCCAACAACCGAGGTTGCAACTTTTTCGCCGGCATTCCAATGCTGGCGACTGCCAGCAATGCGGCAACCCGGACCTGCCATTGGTGGTCCGCGAGCGCCGTAGCGACCAGATCCAGCGCACCGGCCGCTTCTGTGCCGAGCGCGGGGAGCAGATCGAGTACACGTAGCCGCCCGCGGATTCGCGGGAGTTTTGGCGCGTCCGGCGGCGGCCACTGGCGACGCAACACGGGAACCAGCGATGCAGCCAGCGGGCCCGTCGGACGCATGCGGGCGAACGCTGCCAAGTACTCGCGCGTCTCGGTGAAGCGGCATCTTCTCGCCTTGAGCCGCGGGAGGAACTTCCTGCTGCAACGGGCCACATCGGCGGGTGTTACGGCGCGCGCCGCGGCTACCCTCAGCTGCCACAGCTTGTCATCGAGGGCAGCGATGACGGTGGCGGGGGAAGGCACGGCGTCGTCGTGGAACGCCGCGATTCCGAGCAGTGCGCTGAGCCGCAGGAGGAACTCCTCGCCCTCGGCCGCGCGGCCGAGCGTGGCCATGGTATCGGCACGCAGCTGCGCTCCACGAACCGCATTGGCGTGAGCTCCCAGCCCCTCGGTAGCATAGCGCCGTAGCGAAACCGGCGCCGTCTTGTCGTCGACCACGCGCATCGTGAGCCGCAGGGTCGCGGCGTCGGGCGCCGCGCGGAGCAGCATGCCCAGCGCGCGTTGCCGTTCAGTCGCCGTCGCCGCAGCACGTTCCGCGAGCGCGACCAGTGCCGGCCGCGCTGCATCAAAATATCGACGCAACGCCGCGAACGCTGCCGCGTGACTCGGACTGTGCTCGTCGGCGAGTTCCCTGATGAGAACGGGAATGACGCGCTTCGCCGCGAAGGCCTCCGGGAAGCACGATATCACCGAGAACACCTCCGCGCGGGAACGTCCTGCTCGCTTCGCGAGTTGGTCGAGAAGCCGCCCAACCGCCGGCTCGCCAGCGCCGGTGACCAGGTGACCACAAGTCGGAATCGATAGTCCCGTAGCAGGTGGCTTTGCCCCATGAGGACTCTGGGATACTGTCGTGCGAGCTTGCCGAATGCGGACACTGCCTGGTCGGCGATGTCGCCCTTCTTCCCAGCGAACGCCTCTACGAGCGTCCGCACCGTGCTGGCCTTTGCAATGCCGATTTCCACCCAGCCACAATGTCTCCTGCACTCGATACCGGAGACGACATGTGATAGCGTGGAAGCGGCGACGCGAGCCGATTTGGCACGGTCTTGCCGTACACGGGGTACGGCTCCAGGGCATTGCGCGGTGGTCAGAAGAAACTCGTGTCTATCCTACCGCCCATGCCGAAGACGTCATCCTCCGGCTCTGGCTCCGGAAACCGTTCCGTATCTTTCAGCAGTGCCTCAAGGTGTGGGATTGCGTCGGCTCCGCGCCTCGTCAACGTGGCGACGGCGATTCGCCGGACTGCGATGTCCTCACTGGCGAGCTTCTCGATCCACGAATGAATCCCTGCGCCATCCTGCGCCGAGAGCGATGCCGCAAACGACGCGACAACGACTGCACGCGCAATTTCAGGTAGGTGTCGGCTTCTCATGACCGCGGTCTACTCGTATCCAGGTCGTTTGGACACAACGCCGAGTTGTTGGCATGACGCCCGATGAGACGCTGTCCTGGCGCGTCCGCTCGCGCCGCCGATGAGTTCGAGAGGATGGCGCGTTCGGTTCGACAGGAATCTTGTGCGAGATGAGATGCACTGTAGTCTCGGCGGCTCGATGATTGGTATGGCTCTATCCGAGCCGTCTTGCATGGACAACGCTTGGTGAGAGTGGAGATAATGGAGCGCAGGAAATCTCCAAACCTTTCTTGGTAGTTATCGCGATTCTCGTCGGCTCGGCCTTGCTCAAGCAGATCGACTTCAAGAATCTAAGCGTTGACAAACCCGTGCTTGCCATTCTCTATGCGATTGTGCTCGCAGTCTCCGTTTTCTTGCTTGTAAGGCGCCCGAAGGCTTGAAGCCTTGGCCGGCTGCGAACGCCGGTTCGGTCGATGGATGGGGCCGCTATTCCGGGTGCACCTGCCGCTCGATCCAGCCCTCCAGGGTGGCAAGGAAGTTGTGCGCCGCTTGACGTTCGAGCCACGGACTGTGGCCACAGTGCGCGAGTTCGTGGAATTCGAGCTGAGGGATGTAGGTCGCGAGGTCCCGGCTCGTGTGCAGGCCTGGATGCGGGTCGACGTCGCCGTGCAGCATGAGAACCGGCACGTGGATGGTCGCGAACGCCGCTGGATAGACGCCGGCCTGCTGCTGGCGCAGCATGTCGGTCCACGTCTCCTCGTGTGCGCGGCTGTCGAAGCGGTTTGGACCAGCGGGCAACCCTTCGAGGTCGTAACCGTACGCTCGCGTCATCGCGAGCCCCAGGGCCGCGAGCTGGTG
>CAYSWE010000114.1:0-11122 GCA_964434515.1 uncultured Phycisphaerales bacterium
GCCACCAACAAAAATGGTGCGTGGCGCCAGGCCAGCGGCTCGGTGGCGAAGTTCGTCGATCCAACGATCGAGCAGCGTATCGACGCGGTCTTCAGCGACGTCGGCGAACGAGGTGAAGTCGCAGTAGCCACACTTGACGACGCAGAAAGGCAGGTGCAAGTACAGCGCGGGGATCCGCGTGACGCGCGCCTCAGAGTGGCTCGCCGTACTCGAGCAGGAACCAGTCCTGGAGGCGTAGGAGCGAGCGCTTTTCGATTTGCCGGACCTTCTCACGGGTGATGCCCATCATCTTACCGATGTTCTTGAGCGTCATCCCCTCGCCATCCGCTTCGAGGCCATATCGGAGCCTTAGGACCTCCCGCTCGACCTCGTCCATCTCGGCCAGCAGTTCGTGCAGTTTCTCGATCTCTGAGGCGTCGAGCAACTCTTCGTCCGGCTGCTTGACCGAGAGATCTTCGATGGTCTCTTCGGCGGCGGGCAGGACGTCGAGGCTCAGGATGCCGTGCGGCGCACCGCTTGTGTGCACGGTCTGGCGCACGACCATACGGTTGTCCTCGGGAAGCCCGAGTTCTTCGGCGATCTCGGCTGACGTCGGCTGCCGGCCGAGCGAGTAGTTGAGTTCCATGGCGAGTGTCTTCCACCGGGAGACGATCTCGGCCATATAGGATGGCACACGCACGGTCTTGACGGTGCTGATCAGCGAACGTCGGATCGCTTGCTTGATCCACCACGTGGCGTAGGTCGAGAAGCGACAGCCAGCGTCCGGATCGAAGCGTTCAACGGCCTTCATCAGCCCCAGATTGCCTTCTTCGATCAAGTCGAGGAAGGACAGTCCGCGGTTCACGTAGTTCTTGGCAATCGACACCACGAGGCGCAGATTCGCTCGAATCATGTGCTCCCGCGCCGCCATGTCACCGGCCTGAATCAGGCGGGCGAGATCGATTTCTTCTGGCGGCGTGAGTAGCGCGACTTCGTTGATTTCGCGTAGGTAGGTGTCGAGTTCGTTCTCGCGTCGAATGTTGGCCTCCCGGTCTCGGCACCCGGAGCAGCCCGGATAGTGGGACGTATCGGGAAAGCGGAGCGGCAGCTTGAGGTTGCCTGTCGCGACGATGAGGATCTCGTCGCGCTGCCGCTCAGGATCCTGCCACCCTACGGTCGAAGAAGCCCGGAGCGCGCCACCGCGCACCAACCGCGGACACAGACAGCTGCCGGACTCGTTCGTACATGAAACGCTTCTTCTTGGGCGGGCTCGTAGCCTTGCTCCCCACGGTACTAACGCTCTGGATCCTGACAGCCCTCGTTGGCTTCGTCGGTGACTACGTTGCCAGTCCAGCGACACGTGCCATCTACTGGGGTCTCACGACGAACCAGATCGGCAAGAGTCTGCTCGAGTCCAGCACACCCATTCGCATCTACGACCCGGCCCACATCGACGCGAAGGCGATTCCCGAGGACGAAACCATCGATAGCGTGGCTTCCCAGCTCGGGAAGCAGGACTCGTTTCTGCTCGATCTGAGCCTGATCGATCGGAAGCTGCTTTACGCGGACCTCGAGCGTCGAATCCCGCCGGTCTTCGGGCTTGCGGTCGGGCTGGTCCTGATCTTCCTGCTCGGCTGCCTGATGCGTGGCTACGTGGGACGCTACCTGTTTGCTCGCGGCGAGAAGCTCCTGTTCTCCTTTCCGTTCGTCCGTTCGATCTATCCTTACGCGAAGAAGATCGTCGAGTTCTTCCTGAAGGAAAAGTCCGCGAAGCGGGAGTTCCAGTCCGCAGTGGCGGTGCCCTACCCAAGTGCAGGCATGTACACGCTCGGATTCATCACTTCCGATGGCTTGCAGAGTCTCAACGACCGAACGGGGGATGAGTTTCTCTCGGTGTTCATCCCGTCGTCGCCGACACCGATGACCGGGTATGTCTGCCTGATGCGGAGGGACGACATCGTTCCGTTGTCGTTGACGCTGGACCAAACGATGGGCTTCATTATTTCCGGCGGAGTCATCGTGCCGCCTGAGGAACTTGTGAGTCCTGTGGAGAGTCCACGGCGGTCCCGGTCACCAGTCAACCCGTCACGAGCCAACCCGCCAATCCGCCCGGAAGAGGTTCCGGGCCTCGTATCGGTGGAGCCCAGCGAACCCGCCGCTCATCAGGCGACCATGGTGGACGGGTTCGTGCCTGACGAGTTGGGTTGACTCTGCTGTCCGATGGCTGGACCATCGGGCCCATGCCGCGCAGACCTCGATTCCGGGCTTTGGTTTTCCTCGGGATCGTCGCGCTCGTCGAGCTGTTCTACGGGCTCTGGAATCCGGCCTACAACAACCCGGATGAACGATCGCACCTGCAGTGCATGGCGTTCTACCGCGACGAAGGGCGGATGCCCGATCCCTACTCGGAGTCCGAGAAAATTCAGCAGGACAAGCATCCGCCCTACACGTATGTGCTGGGCGCCGCAATTCTCAAGCTAACGGACGGTGCGTTCACCGCGGCCGGGGAATGGGTCTTGCCCGGCCCGTACGAGCGGCGCTGGGAGTTGGGACATCTCCAGCCCGCGCGGCTCGCCGCCAAGTCGCCGCCGGTCGCCGATGGACAGTTGCTGGTCCTGCGTGGGGTCATGGCGCTGCACTGGTTGTTGGCGGCATTCTTCTTGCTTGCGATCGCCGACTTCGTGCGCCCCGATCGACCGCGGTTCGCGTTTCTGTTGGCACTCGGCTTCGTTACCATCCCGCAGGCCGCGATGAGCGGCGCGGCGGTCACTCCAGACACGCCGCTGTCCGCATTCTCGATCGCCACGCTTGCCTA
The DNA here is from genome assembly GCA_964434515.1 of uncultured Phycisphaerales bacterium. Lineage (GTDB taxonomy): Bacteria > Planctomycetota > UBA1135 > UBA1135 > CAYSWE01. The sequence goes on from CAYSWE010000114.1 coordinate 2,795, forward strand.
CCTGATTCGAGCGTCTTCTGGCCAGCCGCTCGCATCCGGGCGCCGGCTGGGGATCCTCGCCGGTCTGTTCTGGACGTTGGCGCTCTTGACCAAGTCCGCCGCCATCTTTCTCGCCCCGGTTGTCGTGATCGCGATCTGGCTGTGCGCTCGGAGGGCCGGACGCCGGGTGGCACTGCAGTTCGCCTTGTTTGCGATCGGCATACCGCTGGTCCTCGCCGGCTGGTGGTACGTTCGGAACATGGTGCTCTACGGCGATCCGTTCCAAATGCGGGCGCAAGTCGAGGCTTACACGCATTCCATCCGGCGTGATCCACTGACGAGTACGTTTTTTGAGGTGCTCGTCACGGACCTCTTTCGCACGTTTTTTGGATTCTACCAACGAGATCTGTTGCTGCCGCGACCGCTACTCCTGTTCCTAGCGGGTATTGTCGGTGTGGCCTGCGCTGGCTTGGCCCTGCTTGCGCGACGCCCCATTCGGGAGGAGCTGCATGCACGCGAATGGGCCGCCTTACCCTTGGCGATCGTTGGGTTTGGGACCCTTCTGGCGCTGACAGTCATCGGCAACCTCACGGTGCCGTCGGCCCAGGGTCGATATTTGTATCCAGCACTTGGCTGTATCATGCTCCTGGCTGGGTCGGGATGGACCGTCGCCCTGCGCATTCACCGTGATAGCCGATTTCTCTATGTTCTTGTGGCGGTCTGGATTGTCTTAGGTATATGGGGATTTCATTGGAGCTTATTGCGACATGAATCTGTAAACCGGGCCAGGGCGTTTGGCGGTGGCGGTGTCATATTCTATGATGACTGCGGTAGTCTCGGCCTTCAGTCTCATTGTGTCCAGGGTTTGATTGGTCCTGACGGCGGTCAGCTCGGTCGAATCGTACCCTGGAGGACACACAATGGTCACCCGAGTGCCATCATATATCGATATGAAATTCCGGCTATGCGCCGGCACAATTTGCAGGTGCGCGTGACATACTTCAACCCTGATCCGAGCACGCCTTACGTGGCCTACGATAAGGGCCACTTTGTCTATGCGACGCAGACGCTCAGCGCCAATGGCGTCAAGCTACATGATGCGATCGAGGTGACGAGCACTCCGCGAGAATGCGTGTTTCCCATCCCTGATCGGCTGATCCAAGGCGGATCCCTCGAGCTCCGCTTTGAGCGCGTCGCCGGGATCGCGGCGGTCGTTTCGGAGATTTGGATCGAACAGCGATGGCTCGTGTTTGACCCCGAGTCTCGTGTGGTCCGCAATCGAACCGAGCATGACAGGATGGCCCTTGTGCTGTGGCGCAAGGAGGGCCACCGCGGCCTTGTCGAACTCAACGTCCCGGCGTCGGGATCCGTGCCCACACCTGCGGCTGTTCCAGCGGCGGGCGCTTCCCTCCAGGTCCTACCACGCGACGAGTCTCCTTGGATTGTTCGAGAGGCTGAGGCGCACCCGGCCGGAGGCAATCGATGGTTCGGTGACATGCGAGCGAGTGGCGGTTACGCGATGCGCGGCACCGGCGTCTTGGCGTCGCTACCGGTTGGGCATGAGGGAGGGCGCACCCGGCTGCTCTTGGCTCGCCAGCGCGCTCGGTCCGGGCCATGGATGCTCGTGCCGATTTCGGGTTCGGCTCGGCGCGTCGCGGATGACACCGTCCTGTTCCGCGGCGCAGCGCTCGATTACGTTCAGGTGAGCGGCGTTTGGCGCCCATAACTCCAGTGCAGGTCGATCATCAGCAGGAGTGCCCTTCGAGCGAGCCCTGCCAGGCGACGATGCCACCGCGGAGATTGAAGATGACTTGGAACCCCTGCTCGCGCAGGAACAGCGCGGCGCGGACGCTGCGTACGCCGTGTTCGCAGTAGACGAGCGTCGGGCGGGCCGGGTCCAGTTCGGTCACGCGTGCCATGAGCTCCTGCACTGGCACGAGGGTCGAGCCAGGTATGCGGTGCGAGCCGTGTTCGGGAATCGTGCGGACATCGAGGAGCACGAGGTCGGGGCCGGCCTCTTGTAGCAGAGCCTCGGCGACATCGGGTGCCAGGTCGTGGAACGGTAGGTCGTGATTCGTGGGGTCTAGGAAGCGGCTCGGGATGGGCATCGTTGTACCGGTCGGGCTGAAAAGGCGTGAGAAGACGAAATCGACGAACGCGTGGAGTGCGCCAAGCGCAACGCCCGTTCGTTTGGAAGGTTGGCAGACATCGCGCCCGGGCGGGGACCGACGCGGGTATGCTTCTCCGCCGAGGCCACCACCGGTGGCGGCCTAACTTCGGCCTGAACTCGGGCAACCCTATCAGCGGAGCGCAGCGTTCATGAACTCGGATCGAGTCGATCCCAAGGTCTACTTCGGAGTTTTTCTCATCTCACTGGCATCCTTGTCGCTCGAGGTGCTGCAGATGCGAATCTTCGCCTTCTCGCTGTGGCACCACCTGGCGTTCTTGGTTGTCTCCATCGCGATCCTCGGATTCGGAGCCGCGGGTGCCTTTCTCTCGGTATTCGGGTGGCTCCGCGATGCCCATCTCGGCCGATCCATGGCGGTCGCGGGGTTGCTGTTCATGGCGACGTCCTTTGTTGGTCCGCTGATGCTAGTGGACGAGACTGTGGATTGGTTCGGTGGGTTCGGCACGGAGCAGCTGTTGCGCACGGCGCTCTACTACGCGCTGTTCGCTCTGCCGTACTTCTTTGCCGGCTGGCTCGTTGCGCTGACGATGACGCAGCGCGCCGAGTCCGTTGCCAAGCTCTACTTCGCAAACATGCTGGGATCCGGTATGGGGTGTTTTGCCCTGTTCCTGCTGCTGGTGCCGCTCGGAGCTCCCGCGACACTCGTGGTGATCGCATCGCTGGGAGCGCTCGTCGCTGTGTTTGCGCCCTGCGGGTTCCTGCTGCGTGGAGCTGGTGTGCTCGGGTTCGTTGGGTGTCTGAGCATTCTTCCCGGGATCAACGAGCATGTCCGTCCGATCGTCGACCCCCTGATTGCCAAGTTGCCGAAGCTCGATGGCAAGGATCCGAAGCAGTACCCGCATAGGCTCAAGTCCGCCGACGAGATCTTTGCCTTCCACGCAGCAGAATCGAAGCTCATCAACACCGCGCTTCGGGCCGGCAAGAAGACCCTCGCGACTCGTTGGTCACCGCTAGGCCGCATCGACATTGTGAGCTACTCCGCGACTCGGAATATCCTGTTCCAGGATGGCGATGCGCCTGGAGAGATGCCCTACGCCAGCCATGAGTATCCACCGGGGCAACTCCACGAGCTGTCCTACGTGGTCAAGAAGCATCCGAACGCGTTGATCATTGGCATTGGTGGCGGGCTCGACATCCACATGGCGCTCGCCAAGAAGGCGAAGTCGATCACCGCGGTCGAGATCAATCCGGAGAGTTTCGACCTCTATACGAATCAGTTTGCCGACGTTGTTGGCCGTCCCGCGAAGCTACCGAACGTCGAGCTGCGCAATGCCGAAGGGCGGCACTTCGTGCGGAGCAGCGACCGCAAGTTCGATCTTATCCAGATGTCAGGCGTGGACACCTACACGGCTCTGGCGAACGGCGCCTATGTTCTCTCAGAGAGCTACCTCTATACCGAGGAGGCCTTCCACGACTACTTCAACCATCTGGAGAATGATGGGCTCCTTTCCATCATTCGCTTTGCGTTTCCTGCGCCGCGTGAGACGCTTCGGATCCTCGTGATCGCTTGCAAGGTCCTCGCGGACCGTGGCGTCGACGACCCGTGGAACCACGTTGCGCTCATCGTCAACAGTAGTGAAAGCAAGAAAGGCGACCGGGACAAAACACACCTCGGGGGGATTCTGATCAAGAAGTCGCCGTTCACGGATGCGGAGAAAGACGCCGTGGCTTCTTGGAGTGACGCGCATGGTTTCGCCACGAAGTATCTGCCGGGTCGCCGCGCCGTGGCTCCGTTCGACGCATGGGAAGCGAGTCTGAAGAAGCGCGATCTCGAGTCGTTCTTAGCGGCGTATCTGTACAACGTTCGGCCGGTTCGCGATGACAATCCGTTTTTCTTCAATCAACACTACTGGTCTTCGGTTTGGAAATGGCTACGCCACGGTAAGAAGCAGGCCCCGCCAGCGGGTTCGCCATGGGCAGCGCTCACAGAGGACTTTCAGTATGAGCCCACGGGGCTGCTCCTCCTTGGCTTGACGCTTGCCCAGCTCGCCGTCTTGGTCGCTCTCTGTATTTTCGTGCCACTGCTCTTCCTGCGAAGCGGGCTCGTCGGCACGTCAGCGAAGGCGCCGCTCGGCTACTTTCTCTGTTTGGGCCTCGCCTACATCTTCCTGATGATCTCGGCGATGCAGCGGTTCGGCTTGATCCTTGGGCATCCGAGCTACTCCGTGACCGTGACGATGGCAACGTTCTTGATCGGGTCTGGTCTTGGCAGCCTGGCGTCCGGCAGGATCGCTCTGCGCCACGCAACGAAGCTCCTGTTCTTTGTTGCTCTGGTCCTGATCGGTGGCGCCTACGCTCTACAACGCTGGCTTCCCGATGTCTCGGCCTGGCTCCTCAGAGAGCCCTTCTGGATGCGAGTCCTCGTTAGTGTTGGCATGCTCCTGCCGCTCGCGTTCGTCATGGGCATGTGCTTCCCGACCGGCGTTCGTGTGCTGAGCGAGGGGCGACGTGCGCTCATTCCGTGGGCCTATGGTGTCAACGGCGCGGCCAGCGTGCTCGGCTCGGTCGTGACCGTCTGCATCGCAATGAGCTTTGGGTTCACCAATGTGCAGTGGGTCTCGGCCGGCCTCTACGTCCTGGCGGCGGTGCTCATGTGGCGTATGGTCAAGACGCGTCCGATTGGCAGTCCATCCCAGGCTAGCGAATAGCACATGTTGGACGACACCCTCGCCGCCCTGAGCGAAGAACGCTGTGCGGCGATTCTCCGTCACTCTTGCCAAGAGTCTTCGTACGCGGCGATGGAGGCCGCCGTACGTGGTGGCTTTCGCGTGATCGAGTTCACCCTGACAACTCCCGGAGCCCTCGAGTTGATTCGGGACTTTGCGGCGCGGGATCACCTGCTCGTTGGAGCCGGTACGGTGCTGGATGTAGCAAGCGCCCGCGCCGCCGTCGACGCGGGTGCTCGTTTCTTGGTTTCGCCTGTATTCGATCGAGAGATCGTTCGAATGAGCCACGAGTTGGGGGCAGTAGCGATGCCTGGTGTCAGTACACCAACCGAGATGTGGTGCGCGCACCAAGCCGGCGCCCGCGTCTTGAAGATCTTCCCGGCGGTGGAGAAGAGTCCAGAGTGGCTTCGATCCTGCCTCGGGCCTCTGCCGCAACTACGCTTGTTTCCGACATCGGGCGTAACGCTGGGGAACGCGCGTGCCTACCTCGAGGCCGGCGCGTTTGGCGTTGGTTTCGTGGCGCCGCTGTTCGACGGGCGCGCAATGCGGGAGCGGGATTGGACGTGGATCGAGACGAGAGCGAATGCCCTCCTAGAGATCGTACGTCAGACACCGCGCTTCTAGAGGCGATGCTACTTCGGTGAGGCGACTTCCTGCGATCCGGGAATCAGGAACGCGTAGCCTTCCGCCTCGAGCCACGGATAGACGAGAGACATCGGGACGGCCAGTCCCATGTGCGGAATGACAACCGGTCGCGTGCTGCCATGCGTGTAGATCTTGGAGAATACAGCGATGAGCTCGTGCGTCTCACCATCAAAGATGCCCCCGCCCGAGTTCCCATAGTAGGTCGGCGCGTTGATCATCCAATACTTCGTGCCACGGACGGTGTTGTCGAGGCTTGAAACAAACCCGCCGGTCGGAATAGGATCGTTACCCAGCGGACAACCAATCGCGAACACGGGACTCCAGATCTCGATCGTGGAGATTCGGGCAGGCCTAATGATGCGGGCGACGTTCTCGACGCGCTCGCTACCACGCAACTTGACCAGGGCCAGATCGTTCTTCACTTGCCTCGTGAGGACATCGCATTTCCGTTCGATCCGGCCGGCACTGGTGAAGATCGTGACATGGATCCCCTTGGTTTCGAGCTCTGGGTCGTCGGCCAGGATGTTGCGAACGACGTGGTTTGCCGTCAGCGCGTAGGTCGAGTAGCCCGTTCCGCCCTGGTTCGGAATGCAACCTACGATGGTCGCCGATCCCACCGTCTCTTCGCCCGACAGCTGGACTGTTGGAGCCAGCATGCTGCGCGTCATGGCGTCGGGATCTCGATGCAACTCGGCGCGCAACTGGTCGAAGAGCCGGTTTTGGGTCTCGATTCTGCGCTCGAGACGCGCCGCGCGTTCGCGCACATCTTGTGATCGTTGCTTGACCAGACGTTGTGTGGATTCCACGGTCTTGGAGAGGCTCTGGCCGGTGCCGATCGCTTCCGTCACCTGTCGCGCCACGCGTCGCGACTCGGTCGTGAAGTCCTCCTCGATGCGCTGCTGTGACGCCTCCAGTGCGGCGATTCGGCGACTCACACCCTCGAGGTGACGCTGATACTCCGTGTACTGACGGTCCACCAGCTTCGTTTTCCCAGCGCTTGCATGGGTTCGTGCGACGAGGCTCTGAATCTTCGCGATCTCGACGTTCCGTTCGGATCCCGTTTGTCGTAGGGAGCCGACCTCCCCGTGCAACCCCGCGACAACGAACGCCATTCCCCCAAATATGAGGAGTTCCAGCATGGCTCGCTTCATGACCGCCCTGTCCCCTTTTTCGCCACCCCCCCGGTGAACGATGCAAAGCGTATCGACTTGCAACACTTGGACGATTGAGGCAGTTCCCTCGTGGCGGTGCCATGGCATCCGTGGAACACCGCAGAGAGCGCGAGCGGAATTATTGAATCGTCATGTGGTCGATCGAATCACCGACCTCGAGAGCGAGCACTACATCCAGGCCGGTCGTGACTCTGCCAAACACCGTGTAACGCCCGTCGAGGTGGGGCGTTGGTAGCGTCGTGATGAACAACTGATCCCCGCCACTGTCTGGGTCGCTGCTGCGCGGCATCCCCACCGAACCGGTCAGGAACGGGAGATCATTCACTTCGAGTCGCAGCTTGCCTCCCCACCAAGCTTGGTTGCCGTAGCCATCGCCCCGGCGGTCCCCCCCTTGCACCACGAAGTTTGGAACGACGCGATGAAAGATGCGCCCATCGTAGGCGTTGCGGCGGACGAGCTCGATGAAGTTGAAGCAGTGCGTCGGTGCCGCGGCAGGGAACAGTTCGATATCGAAGAACCCCTTGTTGGTCGTGCAACGAACGATCGGATGGCCAATCAAGAAGTCTTGCTGCAGGGCCTGCCCCGGGATCGCGCTCGTGCGTGGTGCGGTTGCTGTCGCGGAGACCACGGGCCGCGCTTGGCCGGCGCCCGCCTGGACCCATGCCTCGTGCGCGGCGGCGCGGACAGCCATGACGGGGTCCCTTAGAGCACGCCTTAGCAGCGCGCGCGTGTGCTCTTGCTTGCCGCCGAGGGTCGCTACAGTGTGAATGATCTCCAGGCGAACGTCGCTTGCAGCCGTCCCCTGCGCGGCCGCATAGGCCCGCTCGAGATCGGGCAGCACCGAAACGTCGCCGATCGAGGCCAGCACATGCGCGGCACTCTCGCGCAGCGCGAGGTCTTTGTCGTCGAGGCCTGCGCGGGCAAGGTCGAGCGCACCGCGATCGTCTTTGCAGTGGGCCAGCTGGTTCAGCGCAGCAAGGCGGACCCGCGTGTCGTTGTCTTGCATGAGGTCGCGGGCAAGGCGTACCGCATTGCGCACGGAGAGGAAGCGCATGGCTTGGCCGGTGGCGACGCGGGTACGCCAATCCTCGGCGCGCCCGTGGATATCGAGGATTCCTGCGTATGGATCGCCCAGGAGCCGGGCGTGCGCCAGGATCGCCTCGCTGCGAACCGTGGGGATCGGGCTTGCCTCTGCGATACTGAGTGCCGGGCGGGCTTCGCCGGACCGGTTCTGGAAATGTCCGAGGCCGCGGACGCACATTGCGGCCAGATGCGGATTCGTGGCACTCGAGTGCAGGATCAAGGCGCGGAGCGTCGGCTCCGTGTCAAAGATCGGGGGTGTGCCACGTGCGGCGCTGTTCCGACCCGATGCCGACGGGTCGCCGAGCGCCAATGCTGCTTCGATGCCGACGCGGACGTCGGCGTCATCGAGTCGCGCAATCAAGGCCTGCTCGACGCGTGCCAGAACCTTCGGGGCGAGCTTGTGTCGCCGGACCACGCCGGCGAGGCCACGCACGGCGAACAGGCGCTGGAGGGGGGACTTGGCGGCTCCTGACGCGGCGAGCAGGGGGGGAACTGCGCGCGGCTCCCGCAGACCCGCGAGTGCGTAAATGACCTGCCACGATGGCGCAGCCCGCGCCTCGCGGATGAGCGCGGCAAGAACGTGGTCCTCGACTTC
>CAYSWE010000115.1:0-4866 GCA_964434515.1 uncultured Phycisphaerales bacterium
CTACCTTGCCCAAGGATCTCGTGCTCGATGGGCTCGATCTCAGCCCGGCCTTGTTCGGCACCGGGCCGAGTCCGCGCCACGAGATGTTTTTCTATCGCGGCCGGCGACTCTCCGCGGTGCGGCGGGACCGGTACAAGTTGCATCTTTGGCGTCGAGTCGGAGCTCGGCTCGTCCGCTGCAAGCCACCGCTACTCTACGATCTCGGCCGCGATCCTTCGGAGCAGTTCGCGATCGGCAAGAGGCGGCCTCGCGTGGTCGACGCGCTCGAGAAGCTGGCGGTGACATTCGTGGCGACGTTCGTGCCGCCGCCTTCCCAGCTGGATCTGGTCGCGCAGTTACCCAAGCCCATCGCCTTGTTCAACGGCAAGGACTTGACGGGGTGGCACGCGGACGTTCCGAAGGCCGATCGCACGCCGGACATCGCGCCGTCCTTCGTCGTGCGCGACGGGAAACTCATCAGCCTTGGTACTCCGGAAGGCCACCTCATCACCGACAAGGTTTTTCACGACTATCGCCTGGTCGTCGAGTATCGCTGGCCCGGGGAGCCGGGAAACTGTGGTGTGCTCGTGCACGCATCCAAGCCGCGCCGGCTCTACAAGATGTATCCCCAATCGATCGAGTGCCAAATGCATCGCGGCAATGCGGGGGATTTTTGGTGCATTGGTGAGAACCTTGTCGTCCCCGACATGGAGAAGCGGCGCGGTCCCAAAGCCAAGTGGGGCGTGGACGAAGGTAAGGCGCGTCGGATCCTCAATCTCACGGACGGCTCCGAGCGCCCGGCCAAGCAGTGGAATCAGATGGTTATCGAGTGCCGCGGTCGCAGTATCGACATCTGGGTCAACGGTGACCACGTCAATCACGGGACGGATTGCACCGCGGATCGCGGTCAGATCGCGATCCAGGCCGAAGGTGCGGTGTGTGAGTTCCGCCGCGTGGACCTGACGCCGCTCAAGCCGTAGCTCGCCGGCGCGCGTCATTCACTCTTCACGATCAGGTCGTGCAGCGCCTCCGCTGTTCGTTCGACTCCACGCGCAGCGGTTGCGAGGTCGTGGTAGATCTCTCGGACTCTGAGGATCGCGAGGAACGATGTCTCGTTCGCAGGAAGGCTGTAGATCGAGACCAGAGCGCGCCGGTGCGCCTTGATCATTTGGCGTTGGGCGTGGATCGCTCGATCTGCGTGACTGTCCGCGGATGGCACGTCCGTAGCGAGAGCCATGATGCCGGCCGCCAGGGCCTCTGTCGCCTCACGCAGGAGGGCGGCCATGGTCCGCATGGAGTCGTCGGGAGCGACGTCGAGGGCCTGCATGGACGCGACCGTGTCGCGCACGCGATTCAGAATCTGATCTACATGGACGAACAGGCGATAGAGGTCCTCGCGGTCGAACGGCGTCAGAAACGAACGGTGCAGAATATCGAGGTTGCGACGCTTGATCTTGTCTGCTCCATGTTCCAGCTCGTGGACACGATCGCCGTGCGCCTGGCTTGGCGCCTCCAGATAGGTAAGCAGCGCCTCGACGCCTCGATCGACGAGATCGTACTGCTCGGCGAGCATCGCCAAGAAGTCCGGGCGCGGCGGCAGGAGTCGAGCGAGGAGGCGGCCGATCCAGCCGCGGGGGACTCTCGTATGAGGCATAGCTACACCAGTCCTGAGCTCCAACGAATCCCGTATGCGAGGAGGCCGGAGGCTGGAAGCGTCAGCAGCCAGGACGCGAGGATGCTACCCATGGTCCCCCAGTGGACGTGGCGGGGACGATCGCCGGCCCCGACGCCGGCGATTGCCGAGCCGACCACCTGGTTGGACGAGACTGGAGCGCCGGCGGCGGAGACGCCGAAGATTACCATGGAAGAAGCCAGCTGCGTGCTGAGCGAGTGGAGCGGTCTCAGTCGGTAGATCCCAAAGCCGAGCGTCTTGACGATGCGCCAGCCGCCGAGCACGGTACCGGACGTGATGGCGAGCGAGGCGGCGAGCGCAACCCAGGTCGGCACGGCGAACCGGTCGAGTTCCCCGCCGAGCACAAGGACGAGTGTCATGATTCCCATCGTCTTCTGCGCGTCGTTGGTTCCGTGTGCAAACGAAAGCCCTGCGGTCGTAAGCCAGTGCGAACGTCGCACGAAACGAAGCGTGCTCCGGGGACGTCCACCAAGCACACAAGCCGCGAACCGGAAGACCAGGAAGCCGCCCAGGAAACCTACCGGCGGCGAGATCATCAGGACGAGGACGAGCTTGGCGACGCCACCGCCGAAGAAGCTCGTTGCGCCGTGCCAGACGATCAGGTGCGGGTCGGACACGGCGAGTGTTGCTCCCAGAAGTCCACCGACCAGCGCATGCGTCGACGAAGAGGGAAGCCCGGACCACCAAGTGATGAGATTCCAGCCGATGGCGCCAGCCGCACCGCAGAGAATCGTCTCGAGGGCGACCCGTCCACCGAGTGCGGAGAGGTCCACGAACGAGCCCATCGTGTTGGCTACCGCGGTGCCACCGATCAGCGGTCCGAGGAACGTGAATGTTCCGACCAGGAGAACCGCCTGCGCGGGCGACATTGCCCGTGACGCGACGGCCGTTGCGATCATGTTGGAGGTGTCGTGGAAGCCGTTGGTGAAGTCGAATGCCACCAACAGCACGATGGCGATGACTACAAAGGCTAGCAGCACAGCCAAAACCCCGGCATGGCCGGGCTTCTACGTCGGGGGCTCGTCGTAGAGGCCGATCTTGAGCGTGACGTCCTCACAGCCCGCCCACGGCCAGAGCGCAGCGAACGCGATGCGGCCGTCTTCGAAGCGGCGCAGGAATAGGCATTGGTTCTTGGCGATTCCTCCCTTGGAGTCGATACGCTCACGGAGTTCGGGCGCGAACTTTACCCGTTGGCCGAACGATTTGACGGGCTCGCCAAAAGTTTGCACGAGGATGTCGCCGCAGTCTTCGAGCACCTTGGCAGCGAGGACGCAGTCCAGTGTGCGTGTTCCGCCGCCCCGACGCTGCATCGGGATAGCCTCGCGCAACTCGGCGATGAGCGCGCGCAAGGCCGCGTCGCCGGTTCCGCGCGCTGGCTCTTGCTCGAGAGTGATGGTCGGCTGGTTGCCGATCCAGGCTGTAACGGTATCGATGAGCCCCACTTCCGCTCTCCTGAGATTGGTCCAGAGTGCCATTTCGTCCGAAGCGCGCCGGGGGCTGTAGGCCGCCGGCGGCGTTACGTTGGGGGAGCGCGAGGCTGCCCCGACGATCTTCCGAGTTCCCTGAACCACATCGCGACGTTGCGGCATTCTGGTGGATGCGATGCGTCACCCCTCGAGCCCCCCGACCGTAGAAGAACTCCTCGCGCACGCGGACTGGGTCCGTGCGCTGGCGGCGCGGCTCGCGGCGGACCCGAATGATGCGGAAGACCTGGTTCAGGACACTTGGTTGGCCACGCTTCGCTCTCCGCCGGCTCAGCGCCGCGATCTTCGCGCCTGGCTTGGAACGTTGGTTCGCAACTTCCATCGGCAGCGTCAGCGCAGCGAGGCGCGGCGCGTCCGACGCGAGCGGGCGCTTCGGCCCGACGCCGCGACGCCTTCCACGAGCGAACTCGTGGAGTGGGCCGAGCTTCAGCGTGAGGTGGTCGAAGCGGTGCTCGCGCTCGACGAGCCGGCGCGATCCACCGTGCTGCTCCGTTATTTCGAGGGGATGCCTGCGCGCGAGATCGCCGCCCAGCAGGGGATCCCTGTGGAGACAGTGCGGACTCGGTTGAAGCGTGCGCACGCGACGCTCCGCGTGCGTGTGCACGCGCAAGGCCGGGACCGTGGTCGAGCCTGGTCAGCTCTGGTCATGCCAGTCGCCGGGTCGGCGGACCCCCATGTCGCGGCAGGCGCCGCAGGAGCGCTCATCTTGGGAACGAGTATGAAAGTTGTCACCGTCGCTGCGGTAGTCGTTGCGGCGTTCTTTGTAATCTCTGCCGGCAAGCATCCAGGAGATGGAGCCGATCCAGGAGGCGATGCGGCGAGTCGTGTTGCCGACGCGAGCCGTTTGGTTGCCTCGGCGGCCACCCGGGAGGCTTGGCGAGCACGCGGTGGCGTGGCAGCCCGGAGGCAGCGATCGGCGATGTCTCCGCATTCCGTAGCTGGGTGGGTGCTGCACGGTGAGCTTGTCGGATTGCTTGCCGCAGCTCCGTGGACGACAACGCTCGTCGTTGAGGGGCTGCCGGCGGAGCCGTCGGGCGAGGCGGTTCGTTTCGCAGCGGCCGTGGACACCGCAGGCCGATTCACTTGCGAGCTTCGACGCCCAGCGGACACGATCCGGGCCGTGCGCGTGACGGCCGATGATCCGCGCTACATGGTCACAAGCATCTCCTTGCGGCCATGCGACGTCGTGCGATCGGCGCTGCATCCGATCCAGTTGGAGGTCGTTGCTGCGGATGTGTTGTCCGGCGTGGTGCGCAACGAGCGTGGCCAACTGGTCCCGCTCGCAAGGCTCGGCCTGTTTGCCGTCGTCGGCGGCAAGGTTGCGGAGATGCCGCTGGTCGAGAGCGCGTGCGATGCGGCCGGTGCATTCCGCATGCGTTCGAGCTACCGGGGGCCATGCTTGCTCGTGGCGTCGTCTGGCATGACGGCTCGCCCCTCGTGCATGCGGGGATCATGGCTCGCGGACGGGCCGCCGCGGGGGTATTGCATCCCGATAGTCTGGACCTGCTGCTTTGGCCGGATGGCTCGCTCGCCGATGCGGACCGCGACGTGGTGACTGACTCGAACGGGCGTTTCGAGTTTGGCGGGCTCGCGGGCAAACCTTATTCGCTGCGCGTCGAAGATGTGGGGGAGGCGCTCACCTTTTTGCCGGCCTTCGAGCGTTCGGTCTCTGCACCTGCAAACGGGATCAAACTCGTCGTCGACGCCGCC
>CAYSWE010000115.1:4876-11061 GCA_964434515.1 uncultured Phycisphaerales bacterium
CCACACTGGCCATCACGATCCGCGGATCGGAGGGCGCGCAGCTTCGTGCCTCAGTGAGCGTCACACGTGGCAACGCGACGCGCAAGAGTTCGATCGAAACAGGCAAGGCTGCGCGTCTCGTGCTTGAGCCTGGGCATCGTTACCGAGTCGAGGTCTCGGCACGTGGCTATGCGACGCAACGCTTCGTCCTCGAGCCGGAGCATCCTGGAGTCCTGAAGCACCGGTTGGTGACCCTGGTTCCGCGTATCCCGCGAACGGTCGCGCTACGGCTCACAGCAGCGACCGGGGTGCGCCACGCGAGCTTTGTGTGGCGGCGGATCGACATGGCGGCCGCTGTGCTTCGACGGGACGCGACTAGCGCGGACTCTGTGTTCCGCTTCGATGGGCTCGACGGCGGCAGCTACCGCATCACCGTAGGGAGCCCTCGATCGCCACAGGAGATGTGGGACAGTTGGCTGGTACCCCAATCGTTCACGATCGAGCTACCGCGGTCGGGCGATGTCCGCCGAACACTCCCCGTGGACCTCGGCGGTCGCTTACGGGTGCGCGTGGCGGATCGGAACGGCGTTTTCTACGGCGGTCGCTGCCGTGTGACTTCGATGGCGGGCAAGGTCTTTCCGCTCGTGTTCGCCGTGGGTGACAAGAGCGGCTATGTCTCGGGCAGGCCCGGAAGACTCCACGCTCGTGGGGTCAATGAGGCCGTTTCGGCGCTGCCCGCGGGGCGCTACCGAGTGGTTGTCGAGGTCGAAGGTCAGCCCGCTCAGGAGAAGGCTGCGACCATCCAACACGGCAAGGTCGCACTTGTCGCTTTTGACGTCGTTTCGCGTTAGGCGAACTCCGGCACAGCGTCGTTTCGTAACAAGGGCCCGCGCAAGAATGACTTCTCACCTGCGACCGGGTCTCGCTGTCGCTGGCACTTTGGCGCGGGTCCTGCCCATCTACAGGTGCAGATCGAGTCGGCCGGTCGGTTTGAATCTCGGGCCGGGGCGCACACCCGCGGCCTGTGCGTAGAGCGGGAATCCATTCAGGCTCGTCGAAACCGGCAGGGGCAGGGTCACCGCGCCTGGAATGGACGTCGGGGCCACAAACAGGATCTTGCCGAGGTCGAGGCCGAAGCTGCCGAATGGGTCCAGAACTAGGGATCCCTTGCCCCAGGCGAAGAAAAAGGCCGCGGGCCCGATGTACGAAGTCGTCTTTCTCAGCGTAAAGATGGCACGCTTGCCTTGGCCGAAACGGATGACATCCATCGTGACGTCGACGAGTTCCTGGATCCCGATGTCCGGGCGAGCCGTGCCGTTGCCGTCGCCATCGGAGGCACGGGCGTTGCCGAAGAAGTCATTGACCATGTGCAGAAGCCCGAAGCGGTAGCCACCTTCGAAGCACGGCGAGCCCGGCTTCTGTCGGAAGTCCCCCTTGGCCGGATCGACGAGTTTCGGGTCCACGGTCAGGTTGGACGAGTCGGGCGTGTAGGCGAAGTTGGTCGCGCACTGAAAGGCGATGTTGTTCTTGAGCGTGACACTGGCCGGTGGTTTCGTTCCGGGGAAGCCGATCGTTGCCTTCAGGACGATGTTGTTGCAGATCCACTGCTTGGCACTCTTGCTGTACGAGATCCCATGGGCCGTGTTGTAGAACACGTTGTTGTAGACGTAGGTGAGATCTCCGCTCTTGCCATTGGTGCGCACCCGGACTGCGACGCCCTTACCCCGGGTCGTCGATAGGATCAGATTGTCGTGGAAGGCCACGTTCGTTCCGCTCCAACAGATGAACGTCGAGTTGGTGTCGATGAAGATGTTGCTGTGGATGTTGACGTCTTGATCGTTGCCGCCGTGGACGTGCAAGGGACCGCAGGCCCACTGGCCGCCGGTCCCAATGTTGCGGAACGTGAGGTTGCTGACCTCTACGCCCTTGGTTCCACTGCCCCGAATCTGCAGGAACGCCCAGAACTGATCGTTCATGCCGTTGAAGTCGAGGATGCAGAGCGCGCGGTTCTCGCCAACGATCCGGTAGTTGACGTGGTTGTTGAGTTGGATGACCTTGCTCTTCTTGGCCGTCGCGTCCCAAAAATCGCCCGTGGTCTTGGGACCGTAGATACCCGGCATGACATGGACGACTGCATTCGTCGGGTTGGCCAGGAGGCCCTTCGTCAATGTCTTGAACGGATTGGCCTTGGTTCCGGCGTTGTTGTCGTTGCCGCGCATGGCATCGATCCAGACGTGGGTCTGCGTTTGGGCCACGAGGCCCGCGCTCAGGCTGAGGATAGTGGTGAGAGCGAGAAGCGATTTCATTGCGTCGAGTCTCCCGTTGGGGTGTGGTGTGCCCGTGCTCCGAACCGTGGGAACGAGGGCGCCGCCAAGCCTAGGCGCTCGCGCCCCTGACGGATAGGGCCGCAACCGGGTTCGAAACTCCAAACGGGTGGTTGCACGGTGTCCCGTCGTATGGCCCCCTGTGCCGATGACGAATCCTCTCGCGATCGACGACGTCCGCCAGGCCAAGCGGCGTCTGGCCGAACACATCGTCTCCACACCGCTAGTCCGCTCGGCGCTCCTGAACCGCTGGCTCGGGCATGAGATCTGGTTCAAGGCGGAGTGCTTGCAGCGGACTGGGGCGTTCAAGGTGCGCGGCGCTTTCAACATGATCGCCTGGCTGCTCGAAAACGGGACGCGCCCGACGCGCCTCGTGGCGAACAGTTCGGGCAACCACGCGCAGGCCGTCGCGTGGTCCGCAGCGCACTTTGGCATCCCGTCGACTGTGTTCATGCCGGCGTCGGTGTCGAGTGTCAAAGCGCAAGCGACCGCGGCCTACGGTGCAGAGATCGAGCTGTGTGCGACGCGTGCGCTGGTCGACCAGCGGACCGCCGCGGCCGCCGAGGCGCCGGGCGTCCAGTGGGTGCCGCCGTTCAATCACCCCCAGATCGTCTGTGGTCAGGGCACGGCGGCACTCGAAGCACTGTCGGAGCTCGGCGAAGTCGACGCCGTGTTCGCCCCATGCGGTGGCGGCGGCCTGCTCTCTGGGACGTGGATCGCGGCGCGCGCGCTAGCGCCGCACGCGGCCGTGATCGGTGCGGAACCACTGCAGGCCAACGACGCGGCACAGTCCGTGAGGCTCGGTTCGATCCAGAAGTTCGCGGAGGCACCCGACACGCTGGCTGACGGCGCGAGGACGCTCTCCATCGGTCCTGTGACGTTTCCGTATCTCCGGCAGCTCGACGACATCGTCGAGGTCTCCGAAGACGACATCGTCTACTGGACGCAGTGGCTCACGCATCTGCTCAAGCTGCACGTCGAGCCGACCAGCGCCATGGCGATGGCCGCCGCGCACGCCTGGCTCGCGCGCCAGTCCTCGGCGCAGCGGATCCTGGTGATCCTCTCGGGTGGCAACTTGGATCAGGCGCACATGGCGAAGCTGTGGCAGCGCGATTGCTTGGACGCGCCGCCGCGTTGCTGACACGCAGACGAGATGCGCACGACCGTGGGGAGCGTGCTCTTTGTGGTCTCACTTCTTTCCGGCGGGTCGACTCGTTGTGGATCCTTGGGCGTCTCCCTCAAGCGTTAGCAACTCGATGTCGCGGAACTCGACCGGGTGGCTTTCGGCTTGCAGCGAGATCGAACCGCCATGCAGCATCTTCTCGCCCTTATGGATCAGCTTGCTCGCGTCCTGGTCGCGTTCGTCCAGCTGCGGCTTGGTGTATTCGAGGACCAGCTTCCCGTTTACGAAGTGCCGCACGCGCTCGTTGCCGCGGACCTCGACCTCGACCGTGATCCAATCGTCGCCGCGGAAGGTCGGCGAAGTCGAGTTGATGCAATGCCGTCGGATGAGCTTGTCGTGCATCACGACATTGGTGCCGGGTGTGCAGAGATTGGCTGTCGGTCGATTTCCCTTGGCATGACCGCCGAGCAGCTGCACTTCGATCGACACGGGGAAGTCCTGTTCGAGCCGCATGCTCTGGGGTGACTGTCCGTGCACCATGATCCCGCTGTTGCGGAACGCCCAGCCGGGCCCACCCTTGGTTTGCTTGCCGACAAAGCGGTAGGTGAGTCGCAGGCGGTAGTTGGAGAAGGGAGTCTTGTAGAACAGGTGTCCGAACCGGCGTTCGAACACGTCATACTCGTCATAGACGACGCGCAGGACGCCGTTCTCGACCCGGAACGTGTGCTTGTAGTTCACACCAAGCGGGAGGCCGCGGAACTTTGGGATCCAGCCGTCGAGGTTCTTGCCGTTGAACAGCGGAACCCAGCGCTCCTTCTTGCCGTTCGCGGGTTTTGAAGCCGGCGTGGACCCTCGCTCGCCCTGGTGCGTTCGAGATGGCAGCGGAGTTTGCGAGAGCAGCACGCACAGGACGGCGACCGTCAGCGAGTGGATCATGCTGCCGGTATTGCCGGACCACGGCACGCTGTCAAGCGAGGCATCCCATCGTCGACGACTTCACGAGCCGCATACCGCAGGCTGAAACTGACGCAAAGCTGACGAAGCCCGGGTGCGTCGGTCACCCGTCCGCATAGCATACAAAGCCAGTGCTCGAGACCGATGCGACTCCTGGGACTACGCCGCGCGTGGGCTGGCTCTACGTGCTCGGGATCGTCGTGCCGGCGCTCGGCCTTGGCCTCGCTCTTTGGAGTTCGTTGGTGGCGCAGCACCGGGTCGAAGTCGATCGCCGCCGGCTTCAGCGAGCGGACGCGGCCGACGAACTCCGCGCCAGCTTGCGTCGCGAGTTCGAGCGCCGCGAACGCGACGGCCCGTGGCTTCCGGCAGGCTTTGCGCGTGTCGTTCCCGCGGGGCGGGTTTGGCTCGGTGCGGGAGGCGAGTTGCTGCCGTTCGAACGAATGCGCCCAGGGGCGATCGACGTCGACGATGTCTGTTTGCTCGAGCTGCCGCTCTACCTCGATGCGCTGCGCGAGGAGCAGCGCGGCGACCTCGCGGCGGCGAGTGCGCGCCTCGTTGGCGCCCTGCGCGCTTGCAAGGGCACGGCAGAGCGTGCGCGCCTATATTTGGTGCTCGCACGGGTCTTGTTTGCGAGCGACGACGCGCGTGGAGCGCTGGCTGCGCTTGGCCGCGCCCGTGGTTTGCCGCCGAGCTTGACGGTCGTCCGCGAGCGTTTGCGCGTGCGCGCCGAGCAGCGCCTTGGTCGCGAGCCGGGCGCGTCGCGCGCCGCCCTAGAGCGTGCCCTGCGATCGCCGGACCTCACCTACCTTGAGCGAGCCGCGCTGAATGGCGCGGCACAGACGGCGGCCGAGCGGCGCGCACGATCGATCTTTGCTCTGCTGGTGCGGGCGCGCGAGAGTTGGCGGCGCGAGGCGAGTCCGGTCGCGGTGCTCCGGCAGGACGGAGTCGAGTGGGTCGTGCGTCACGGCGAGCGTTCGATCACGGTGGCACGCTTGGATGCCTACCTCGAAGCCGCGTGGGCGGCGAGCCCGGCGCTACGACGTTCGTTTGTGCCTTGCTCGATTGCGGATGCCGACGTGGTCGTCGACCTGCCGGACTTGGGTACCGCGACTGGGATACGCGATCTCGAGCCGATCGCCGCATCGGTATGGAGCGACAAGCGCGCGCGCTCGCTGCTGCTCTTAGGTGCACTCGCGTTGCTCGGATTGGCGCTCGGGCTCGTGGCAACTCGCCGCGCCGTGGCCAAGCAGGCGGCGCTCGCCGCGCTGCGTGCCGACTTCATCTCATCGGTTTCCCACGAACTGAAGACGCCGCTGACCGCGATCCAGCTCAACGCCGACTTGCTGCGTTCGGGGCGGCTCTCGGAGGTGGGCAAACGCGTGCAGTGCTGCGAACGGATCGGGACGGAGACAGCGAAGCTCACGCAACTCGTCAGCAACGTTCTCGATGCCGCTCGCATCGAGTCGGGGGTTCGGCCGCGCCAGGCGCCGGTCGAGATCCACGCTTTGGTGGACGCGGTCGTGCGTGCGTTCTCCGCGCGGACGGATGTGGAGATTCGCTTTGCGTCGGCCGGTGCCTGCTGGGTCGGCGGCGATGCCGCGTCGCTCGAGCGCGCGCTCGCCAACTTGCTCGACAATGCCGTGAAGTACGGCGCCCCGCCGATCGAAGTGGCATGCGAGCGCGAGGGCGACATGCTCGATGTGTTCGTGGCGGATCATGGACCGGGCATTGCGTGCGAGGATCGTGCGCGCTTGTTCGAACGCTTCGAGCGCGGGGTCTTGCACGGACCGGGGCGGCCCGCGGGC